>NZ_JBEZUT010000708.1:0-1011 GCF_040636595.1 Kitasatospora sp. NPDC036755 | reverse complement strand
GATGCTCCCTCGGTCGGCAGGCGCCGGCCGCCCGTACGGCGAGGACGTCGACGGGCGGTACGGGGTGCCCGGGGTGCTGCTGCGCGACGGATGGGGGGTCCGTGGGGAAGTAGTCGGCGTCGGCCGGACGGTGTTGTCCCGGGTGGTGACCAGCGCGGATGCGGGACAACCGGGGCTGTCCCGAAGCAACGTCAGGGGCAACCTCAGGGGCAACTGGTGGGGCAACCTCAGGGGCAACCGCAGAGGCAACCGCAGAGGCAACCAACCCTCGGGCCGGTGGGGCGCACATCCCGGACGCCTCAGGGTCGTTGGGCTGGGCATGGACGACGTACTCGAAGTGGCGTGGGTGCAGTGCTCGGTGTGCCAGGGCTCGACGCGGGGGGTGCTGGCGAACAGCGGTTCGGTGGAGCAGTTGCTGACAGCGGGCCGTGGGCACGTGGACTGGGCTCACCCGGGCCGGAACTCGGTGGAGGTGCTGGGGCTGCGGATGGGACGGGCGGAGCGGGTCGAGGGTGTTCCGACCGACGATCCGGAGGCGTGGTTGGAGGCATGGAACCAGGCGTTCCCGCCGGAGTTCTGAGCCGGACCCGGGCATGACCGAGCCCCCGCCAGCGGATGCTGACGGGGGCTCCGGTCTGCCTGGGTGGTGGTGGGGGTCAGACCTCGTCCTGGGTGAGTCCGTGGCGGCGCTCCCACTCACGCCAGCAGCTGCGGACGAGGTCCTGGGTGACCGGGTTGGGGTCGTCCTTGTGCCGCTCGATCGCCTCGCACAGCTCGTCCATGGTGAACTCAGGGATCGTCTTGTCGGGCCAGCGGTCGGTGGTCATGGCAGTGCCTCTCGTGTCGGTCGGTCAGGCGGCGCTGGTGTGGTGGACGACGATCGTGCGGGCCGGGTCGGTGGGGTGGGGCTGGAGGCTGAACCCCTCTCGGAGAGGGGCCGCTGAGGTGTTGTTGGCGGAGCAATCCCCGCGAGCGCGGGGCCGACACTTTCTGACCTGCGGTGATCGGCGT
>NZ_JBEZUT010000707.1:0-1016 GCF_040636595.1 Kitasatospora sp. NPDC036755 | reverse complement strand
CGGGAGTCGCTCGACGGCTGCGTCGTGTTCATGGGCCACCAGGGCTACATCTACTCCTTCATCGGCCCGGCCGAGAAGGACGGGAGGACGTACGACCACCAGGGCGAGCGCCGAACTGCCGTACTGCAGCGCCTCGTACAGCGGTACCCCGGCCACCGACCGGTCCAGTACGGGCAGCAGCCGCGTACCCAGCCGGCCTCCGTGGGTGAAGGCGTCCCAGCCCACGTGGGTGGCCGCTCCGATCGCCGCCGAGGCCGCGAACCACGCCGCACCGCCGACCGCGGCGCCGCCCGCACCGGCGTCTCCGGGGCCCCGGGTGCCGCCGGCCCGCCGGGCGGTCAGCGCCTCGGCGCCGCCCGCCCAGCGCTCGGGCAGCAGCGCCACCACCGGCGCGCGCAGCAGTCCGTGCCAGCCGGCCACCAGGGCCCCGGCGATCGCCACGTCCAGTGTCGGCACCGCCCACCAGCGGTGTGTCAGCCCGCCGTGGCCGTACACCCCGGGCAGCAGGGACTCGGCGAAGAACGGCACGTCCGGCGCCATCGACCCGGCGACCAGTGCCGACGCCACCAGGGGCCCGCGCGCGCCCGCGGCACGCAGCAGGGGCAGGACGGCGGCGGGATGGCTCAGTGTGAACGGCATGCCTCCATCCTCCCGCCCGGGGCGGCGGTGCCGCGCACCCGGGCGGCCGCTCGCGAACCGGGCGCCGGTCGACCACCCCCGCCCCGGCCACGCCGACCACCCCCGCCACGCCGGCCACCGAGGCCACGCCGACCACCCCTGCCGAGCAGACACCCGCCCACCAGACCGCGACCGCCAAGACCGCCGCGAAGACCGACACGAAGACCGCCGCGAAGACCGCCGCCAAGACCACCGGCGGCACGTCCGGCACCGGCGGCATCGCCATCACCTTCAACGGCCTGGACCAGAACGGCCAGATCGGCCTGGGCGACCTCGTCCCCTTCTCCGTCACCTGGAAGAACAACGACACCACCGGCACCCGCAGCATCGTCCCCGTC
>NZ_JBEZUT010000706.1:0-1033 GCF_040636595.1 Kitasatospora sp. NPDC036755 | reverse complement strand
GTGACTGGTGTTCAGTCGTGTGCTCTTGATATCTCGAGCCCGGCGGCGGCGAGGGCGGCCGCCGAGGCGACGACGGTGAGGCGGTGACGGGGCATCATGGGGGAAGCACTCCTGGTCCCGGCCCGGCCTCTCGCCGGGCGACTGTGTTCATGACAGCACCGCTCGGGCAGCCACCGTCAGGCCCGGGACGTGAACGCCCGGTGGCCGCGCCTCCACAACCGCCGACGCCCCGTCACCGCTGCCGCCGCTTCGCGCTCGGCAGCCCTCGCCGGGCGGTCAGCCCCGCCGGACCGCCAGCTCGATCTCCCGGCCGTCCCCGCCGCCGGGCACCGGCAGCGCCACGCCGGTGTGCTCGAAGCCGGCCTTCCGGTACATCGCCTCGGCGCGGGGGTTGTCCTCGTGGACGAACAGCCGCACCCGCTCGACCCTGGGCTCGGCGAGCGACCACGCCCACTCCTGCACGGTCCGGAGCAGGTCGAGCGCCAGCCCGGTGCCCCGCGCCCGCGGCCGGACGTAGACCCCGACCACGTGCACCTGGTCCACCTCGACGACGTCGCCCGCCAGGGCCCCGTCCCCGCCGGCCCGCTCGACCAGCCCGGTCATGGAGCCGAGCCACTCGCCGTCCTCGGCCTCCGCCACGAACTGCGCCACGTGCGGGTCGGTCGCGGCCCGGGTCGTGCGGTCCTGCCAGAACTCGTCGGGCCGGGCGGCGGCCTGCTCGTGGGTCTCCAGGAAGGCCACGGCCGCGAGCGGGTCGCGCAGCGCGTCCAGGCGGATGTCCCTGAGTCGCTGCCAGTCCTCGGTGCGCACCCGTCTGATGATGATTCCAGTGCTCATCGCATGATCATTCCATCGGCCCTGGCCGTCCGCGCAAGCGAATTCGGCGCCCCCGGCGGGCTCCTCAGGGCCGGGCCCCCTCCAGCAGCCGGGCCAGCAGACGTCTATTTCCCGGTCGGCGTCGCCCACGCCTTCGTGGCCCTGGAGGACGACACCGTGATGTCGTACATGCTCTCCGGCGAGTACGTCCCCGAGC
>NZ_JBEZUT010000705.1:0-1038 GCF_040636595.1 Kitasatospora sp. NPDC036755 | reverse complement strand
CCACCCGGCCGCCCGGCGGGCGGCGAGCGCGCCGCACGGATGCAGGTCCTCGTCCGGTGGAGGCGCGATGCGGTGGCTGACGGGCTGGTGCACGGGTGCGCCGAGCGCGGGCGCCCCGGCACGCGAGGCGCTCCGCGGGGTCGAGCCGATCGCCGCGCGCCCGCTCTGGGCCGGGCCCGATCCGCTCTGGGCCGTGGGCGACTGGCGCCCGGGGGAGATCCGCCTGGTCACCCTCCGCCCCGGCGCCCCCGCCGTGGTCAGCACCGGCCCCACCGCCCCCGACCAGGTCGAGGACACCCCCGCCACCTCCCGGCTCGCCGTCCTCGGCCACTGCGGCGCCACCGACGCCGAGCTCGCCGCCGGCCTCGCCGCCGCCCGCGGCGGCGCCGTCCGCCACCTGACCGCCTGGCCCGGCAGCTACACCGTCGTGCTGCGCTCCGGCACCCGGTCCACCCTGCTGCTCACCGACCTCGCGGGGGCCCGGCCCGTCTTCCACACCCCGTGGGCCGGCGGCACCGCCTACGCCACCGCCGCGCTGCCGCTCGCCGACCTGGTCGGCGCCGCGCTGGACACCGGCCACCTCGCCGCCCGGCTCGCCTGCCCCGAGTCCCCCGAGGCGCTCGGCGATGGCACCCCGTACCAGGGCGTCCAGCGGGTGCCGCCCGGCCACGTGCTCGGCGTCCGGGGCGGCCGCCCGTACCTGTCCGGCTACGACGACCCGGCAGGCGCCGAGCAGCCGCGCGACGAGGCGCCCGCCGTCCGCGAACTCACCCGCGCCCTGCTGGAGTCCGTCCGCTCCCGGGTCCGCACCACCGCCCCGGCTCCCGACCGGGCCGGGCGGGCCCGGCTCGGCGTCGACCTGTCGTACGGGACGGCCTCCGCGACCGTCGCCCTGCTCGCCGCCGCCGTCCCGCTGCCTCCGGTGCCCGCGCCCACCGCGTCCACCGCGTCCGGCGGCTCCACCGCCGCGGCCGCCGGCGCGGCCAGGAGCGGCGCGGGGAAGGGCGCGTGGGCCCGCGCCGCCCCCCGGGGGCCGGC
>NZ_JBEZUT010000704.1:0-1052 GCF_040636595.1 Kitasatospora sp. NPDC036755 | reverse complement strand
GGTCGGGGGCGAGCGGCAGCACCGCGGTGGCGGCGGGCCGGGTGGACCAGAACTGCCGGGCCGCGTCGGTGTCGCGGCCGGCCAGCCAGCGGGCGTGGTCGCGCAGGTCAGGGCGGCGTTCGCCGCCGGGCAGTACGCCGCCGGTCAGGTAGGCGCGGTAGAAGGACTGGAGCAGCAGCCGCACGCTCCAGCCGTCGAGCATCGCGTGGTGGTAGGTGAGCAGCACCCGGGTGGCGGGGCCCTCGTCGGCGTCCGGCGGGGCGTCGATCAGGGTGGCGCGCAGCAGGGCGGGGCGGCGCAGGTCGAAGCCGCGGCGGCGGTCGGCGGCGAGCAGGTCCTCCCAGTCGGTGGCGTCGTGCCGGTGCCTGGTCACCTCGGGGGCGGCGTGCTCGTGCAGCACCATCCAGGGGTCGTCGGTGCCGTCCTCGTCCCAGTCGAAGGCCGCGCGGAGCACCGTCTCGTGGTCGAAGACGGACTGCCAGGCGGCGGTGAAGCGCTCCGTGTCCAGCGGCCCGTGCCAGTTCCAGGACAGCTGCTCGACGTGCCGGCCGCCGGGTTCGGCCTCCCCGATGACCTGGCGCAGCAGTTCCCGCTGGAGTGCGCTGGTCGGTACGGTGACCGGCTCCGGCGGGTGCGCCAGTGCCTCGCGCAGCTCGGCGAGCACACCGGCGGCGCGGCTGAGCGGGCCGCGGGCGATGCCGAGGAACAGCCGCCGCGGGCCCGCCCGCGGGCCGTCGTGTGCGCCGTCGACCAGCACCGCCCGCAGCCGGGGGCCGGCGGCCAGACTGCGTCCCAGCTCCACCAGGACCCGGTCGAGCCCGTCCGGGCCGTCCACCGTGCGCTGCCAGAGCAGGTCCGTCGCGGGCCCGGCGGCGTGCCGGGGGCCCTGCTCGGCGACGACGGTCCGCAGCGCCGCGCGCAACTCCTCCGGCGGATAAGACCGGTTGAGCTCGGCCAGGACGAACTCCGGTATCCGGCAGGGCCGTTCGGCATCCCTCCGGGGTCGGGCGGCGGCGCCGGCCGGCGCGGCGCGCACCGCCCCGGCGTCCAGC
>NZ_JBEZUT010000703.1:0-1069 GCF_040636595.1 Kitasatospora sp. NPDC036755 | reverse complement strand
ATCGTGACAGCGCCGTCGAGCGCTCGGTGGGCGCGGCGCGCTGGCCGCGGCCAGCGCGCCGCGCCCACCGAGCGCTCGACGGCGCTGTCACGATGATGCGATCAGTGCACGATCGACATCGGAGGGTGGCGCATGCCCGACACGGCGGTGGATCGTACGAGAGCGGTGGTCGCGAGCACGGCGAGGGTCGAGCGGGTGGTCGGCCGGCTGCGGGAGACCGGGGCCGGGCTGCCCCCGACCGACGGGGTCGGGGTCTTCAACCGGCTCTACCTCACCGTGACGCGGGCGGTCCGCGACCGGCTGGGTGACGGGTGCTTCGCCGACCCGTCGGCGGTGGCCGAGCTGGACGCGGTGTTCGCCGGGCGGTACCTGCGGGCCGTGGCCACCGACGCGGCCGGGAAGGAGCCGCCCGCCTGCTGGCGGCCGCTCTTCGCGCTGCGCGCCCACCCGGGGGTGCACCCCCTGCAGTTCGCGATGGCCGGGATGGCCGCCCACATCCAGCACGACCTGCCGCTGGCGGTCGTGGACACCTGCCGCCGCCGGGGCTGCGAACCGGCCGACATCGAGGAGGACTACCACCGGATCAACCAGGTACTGGCCGAGGTGGAGACGGCCGTCCGGGAACAGCTGCTGCCCGGGCCCGACCTGCTGGAACGCGCCGAGCCGCTCACCCACCTGCTCGGCGTCTGGTCGGTCGGGGCCGCCCGCGAGGGCGCCTGGGGCGCCGTCGAGGCGCTGTGGGAGCTGCGACACCTGCCGGGCGCCGCCCGGGCGTTCGCCACCGCGCTGGACGGTTCGGTCGGGCTGCTCGGCCGCGCCCTGCTGCTCCCGCTCCGCTCACTGCTCCCGCCCGCGCGGACCGACGGGCCGGACCGCGAGCCGAGCGGCGGACCGGGCTGCGGGCCGACGGACGGGCCGCCGAACGGGCCGGACTGCGGGCCGGACAACAGGTCGGACGCGGGGCACCCCGGCCGCATAGGCGGTTCATTCGGTGATGGGAATAGTGACCTCCGTACAGCGAAGCGGCGTCAGTCCACCAGATCGGACGGGTCGGTGTTGGCCCCGCAGA
>NZ_JBEZUT010000702.1:0-1072 GCF_040636595.1 Kitasatospora sp. NPDC036755 | reverse complement strand
ATCCTGCAGATGACCGCGGCCGGCCTCGGCGACATCGCCGCCTTCCCGTTCCTGGACCCGCCGGACTCGCGCAACATCAAGGACGGCGCGCCGAACGCGCCGAGCTGGCCCGGATCGCCGACGGCGTGCTGCCGGAGGTGGTGACGAAGCTGCGGGCCGGCGCGGCCGTGGACAGCGCGCTGGCCGTCCACCGCAAGCATCCCCAGTACGCGCTGCTGCGCGCCGTGAGCGAGGAGATCGGCCGCGGCGAGCGGCTGCGGGCCGCCGCGCTCGCGGTGTGCGCGACGGCTGCCGGGCGGGTTCAGGCACTGGCCACGAGCATGCACGCCGAGCTGCGCGAGATGCAGCACCGGCACGACGAGGAGGTCCTGGGCGACCTGCTGAGCCTGGACCACTCGACCGCCCAGGCGGGCCGGATGGCCGACAGCATCGCGGTGCTCACCGGTGCCCGCTCGGGCCGCCGCTGGGCGAAGCCGATCGCGGTGGAGTCGGTGCTGCGCGGTGCGCTCGGCCGGATCGGCGCCTACCAGCGGGTGCGGCTGCACAACGCCAGCACCGCCGCGGTCGTCGGGTACGCGGCGGAGGGCGTGATGCACGCGCTGGCCGAACTGCTGGACAACGCCACTAACTTCTCGGCCCCGCCGGCCGAGGTGCACGTCTACGTCGAGGAGGTGCCGGCCGGGCTGGCCGTCACCGTCGAGGACAGCGGGCTGGGCCTGGGCGACAGCTGGCTGCGCCGGGCCGAGCGGGCCGTCTCCGCCGAGCCGCTCGACCTCACCACGCTCTCCGCCGGTACCCGGCTGGGCCTCGCGGTGGTCGGCGTGCTGGCGCGCAAGCACGGGCTGCAGATCTCCTTCCGGCCGTCGGCGCGCGGCGGCACCGGGGTGGTGGTGCTGATCCCGCAGCAGCTGGTCACCCACCCGGCGCCGGTCGCCGCGCCGGTGTCCGGCCAGGCGCCGGTCCGGGCTTCCGTTCCGGCGCGGGGAGTCCCGGACGGTGTTCAGCCACACCAAGTGGAAGCGCGAGCGGATGCTGCCGGTGCCGGAATGCGTCGACTCCTCCCGGCGCGCGT
>NZ_JBEZUT010000701.1:0-1077 GCF_040636595.1 Kitasatospora sp. NPDC036755 | reverse complement strand
GTCAGCAGCAGCTCGCCGACCGTCGCGAGGCCAAGCAGCGCCCCCAGCGCGATCACCGCCGCACCGCCCGCGGCAGGGCCAGCTACTCCGACCGGCCCGCGCGGTTCCGCCGCTGGGCGATCCTCACCGCGATCAGCGCGGTCGGCGGCTACTCGACCGGCCTCGTCCAGCTCATCGCCCCCGGCGGGCCGTGGGTCGGCGCGATCCTCGCCGCCGCCGGATGGGCCCTCGACCTGCACACCCGCGACCGGGGACGCCTTCGCGTCAGCGAGGTGCGCGGCCCCGGCCCGCTGCTGATCCTCGTCGCCCTGCGCATCCCGGTCGCCTCCGGCCTGGCCGTCGCCGCCGGCGCCGTCCCCCTCCTTGCCGCCACTGGCAACCAGCTCCACATCTACTGAAAGAGGAGTCCCACCATGTTCGGAGCCATCGGGTCCGGCGGCATGATCCTGCTGATCGTCGTCGCGCTGGTCATCCACAAGCGCGGCGGCGGCAAGCTCCAGCCCGTCAAGGACCACCACGTCATCTACTGGGGCGCCGCCCTCGGCCTGCTCGCCGCCAGCGCGGGGACGGCCCTCGCCCAGATCGGCACCGTGTCCACCAGCATCAGCCAGTCGATCAGCTCGCAGTCCGGCACCGTCGGCCCGGTCGGCGCCGGCGCGGTCGCGCTGATTCTGCTGCTGATCGGGTTCGGCACCAAGCCCGCCATGGCCAAGGACCTGATCGTCGGCGTGGCGCTGCCCGGCGCGCTGTCCACCGCCGGGGGACTGCTCGCCGTCCCGGTGACCGTCCTCGGCTCCCTCCTCCACGGGATCGGTGCCTGATGGACAACCACCTCGCCGAGTCCCTCGCCGTCCACTCCGAGGCCCTCGCCGCGTGGCGGGAGTGCCGCGCCAAGGCGCAACAGATCGAGGACCCCGAAGCGCGCACGGCCGCGCTCGCCGACCTCGCCGCCCGGCGACCGGTCCACCCCTACCTCGGCGGCATCTCCCTCACCGCGGTCCGCCAGGGCAACCGCCGCATGCTCGCCCCGCTCCGGGCCCGCAAGTCGGCCCCGCACGCGCGGGGATAGCTCCTACC
>NZ_JBEZUT010000700.1:0-1080 GCF_040636595.1 Kitasatospora sp. NPDC036755 | reverse complement strand
GCGGATCAGGGGGGCGATCCGTCCGCTGTCCGGACAGACCTGGCCTCTTCCCGTACTCCGTTGTTGCGACGGACGATAGCAGCCCGTCAGCGCGGGGCTGGTGCAGCGCCTCCAGCCGGTGGGCGCGCAGCTCGGTCTCGGCGAGCCGGGCGGCGGTGGCGGTGAGCTGGAGCAGGTACGGGCGGACGCTGTGCGCGGGGCCGCTGAGGTTGATGGCGCCGACCAGCTGTCCGGTGCCCGGGTCGCGCACCGGTGCGGCCACGCAGGTCCAGGAGTGGTGGCTGCGCAGGTAGTGCTCGGCGGAGTGGACGAGCATCGGGCGCCGGGTGCGCAGCGCGACCGCGATCCCGTTGGTGCCGACGCTCTCCTCGATCCAGCGGGCGCCGGTGGTGAAGCCGATCCGGTCGGCGCTGCGGCGCAGGCCGCGCTCGCCCTCCTGCCAGAGCACGTGGCCCTCGGCGTCGGCGACGGCCAGCAGCAGCGGGGGCGCGCCGCCGGCTTCCATCAGGGTCTCGCGCAGCACCGGCAGGACGGTGTCCAGCCCGCTGGTGCGGCGGCGCTGTTCGATCTCGCCGGGGCCGAGCAGGACGGCGGCGGCGCCGGTGTCGGGGTCGAGGCCGAGGCGGCGCAGCCGGGCCCAGGAGTCGCCGATCTCGGGGCGGGGGTCGAGCGGGCCGGGGCCGCCGGCCCCTTCGGCGGGGGCGGTCAGTTCCCGGGCGGCCGCGTCGGCGAGGGTGCGGTCGTGGACCTTGGCCAGTTCCGTCGCGGTGGGCGGGGTGCGGCGCTCGGGCCGTCGGGACTGCCGTCCGGTCTGCCGCACTCGCTTCGCTCCTCGCCACCGTTCGAGGACGCGTCGGGGCCGACGCGCTGACGAAAGCGTACGGGGGCGGTGGGCCGCTGGGGACGGGGTCCGGCAAGTCCGCGTACCGGGCGGTACGGAACGCGGCCCCGTCCGCGGGGCCCGCTGCCGTCCGGTCGCGCCGGGGCCGGACCTCGGCGGAGCGGGACCGGACCCGGTCGGAGCGGGACCGGACCCGGGCGGCGCGGGGCCGGCCCCCGTCGGGGTCAGTGCCGCGGGCC
>NZ_JBEZUT010000699.1:0-1092 GCF_040636595.1 Kitasatospora sp. NPDC036755 | reverse complement strand
GTGCCCGCCCCGTTCGTCGCCGCAGCCGGCCCGGGCGGTCGTCCGGGCGATCACCGGTTCGCGGTCCGCGTCGGGCAGGAGGCCGTGGCCGAGCAGGCCCGAGCCGAGGGCGAACATCCGGGAGGCGAGCCCGGGGTGACGGCGCAGCACGCGGAACAGCGCGAGCGGTCCGTGCGGTGTGCCGGCGGCATCCGGCCGCGCGGGGACCGGTCGACGCCGCCCTGGGCCCGCTCACGGCCTGGAGCCACCGCTGGGCCGCCGAAGCGGGCGCCCAGCACCCGCCCGCCGTTCGCGGTCCGGCGCTCCGCGCGCCCACCGTGCCGCTCCGGTGCCGGGCTCCGGACCGGGAGCGGAGCGGTCCGGTTCACCGTTGCCGGGGCTTCCGCTCCCGTCGTCGGCCCGTCACTCGAAGCGGCGAACTCGGCACGGCGGCGCCACGGGCGCGCCGACCGGCGGTCGACCGGCCGGAGGCCAGTCGGCGGGCCGACCCCGGCCGCCCGGGCACCGGACGGCCGCCCCGGTCGGCCGGCCACGGTTTCACCCGATGGGATGACGACGGAGCGGCCCCGGGCGGCCGCGACCGGTATACGTGACGTGATCCATCGTTCGGAGACCACCTGCGAGGGGCCCGCCCATGACCGATCCGGCCGACGCGTCGTCAAGGACGGCCACCGAGACGCTGCTGCCGGCCGCCTACGCTCCGCGGGTCGCCCTGATCCGGGGCGCCATGGAGGCCGGGGACACGGTCCTCGCGGCCCACCTGGCCGAGGAGCTCCACCGGCACGTCGCCCTGGAGCGCGGCGCCCTGCACCCCGAGGCGCTGCGCGCGCAGGAGGTGCGGGCGTACGTCGCGGCGGTCGGCGGGGACTCCCTACGGGCGGCCGACCTGTTCGCGGCGACCGCCACCGCCTGGTCCGACCTCGGCGCATCGGAGCAGTGGGCGGCGTCGCGCAACGCCGAGGTCTGCCGGCGCCGGGCGGAGTCGGCGGCGGCCGCGCCCTCGGCGGTCCGCGTCACGTGGCGCCCGGCCGTCTGCCCGTCCCCGGTGCGGGCGTTCGGGCGCGGCACCGTCGTCGCGGTCGTCCTGGCGAC
>NZ_JBEZUT010000698.1:0-1106 GCF_040636595.1 Kitasatospora sp. NPDC036755 | reverse complement strand
GCCAGCTCGCCCTCGGCGAGCGCGAGGTCGGCGCCACCGACACCGTTGGTCTCCCCCGCCGACCAGAGGCCGGGCACGCTGGTGCGCAGCCGGGCCCGGACGCGCCGCAGCGCGACCGCCAGCCGCAGCTGCCGCCGCAGGCCGCTCAGCAGCCCCAGCCCCAGCCGCTGCCGTCGGCCGAGCCGGCGCCGGTGGAGAGCACCCAGCAGTTCGCCCGTCCGCGCTTCGAGGCCAGCCAGATCGACCCGCGCGACCCGCTGGGCCTCGGCCTGGTGGAGCCGGTGCTGCCGAACGTGCCGAACCCGCCGCGTCCGGAGCCGGTCCGTCAGGAGCAGGCCCCGCAGCAGCCGCAGCCGCTGCCGCACCAGGAGCCGATGGCGCTGCCGACCGGCCCGTCCGAGACCGCCGAGCAGCCCTGGTTCCCGCAGGCCGAGGACTCGCAGCAGGCGCGGCCGCGGCCGTACCAGCCGCGCCGCCCCGGCACCTCCGCACCGGAGTTCCAGGAGCCGGGCCCGGAGCAGCAGGCCGCCCGGCCCGCCCCCCAGCAGGCACCGCAGCAGCAGGCACCGCAGCAGCCGCAGGGCCAGTCGCAGCCGGGCACCGGCGACGCGCCGTGGCGTCCGTCCGCGAACGACGAGCGCTGGCGCCGCGCGGAGCAGATCCGCGAGCCCTCGACCAGCGGCGTCACCATGTCGGGCCTGCCCCGGCGGACTCCGCAGGCCAACCTGGTCTCCGGCACCGCCGAGGCCTCGCCGCTGACCGGTCCCCAGGTCTCCCGGGCCCCGGAGGAGGTCCGCGGCCGGCTGACCAACCTGCGCCGCGGCATCCAGCAGGGCCGCCGCGCCGGGGCCGAGCAGGCCGCCAACCAGCCGGGTTTCCAGCATGGTGCCCAGCAGCCCGGATTCGATAGTTTCGGTGGCCGGAACGACGGCAACGGCGCAGATCACCAGGAGCGTTGAGTTGAACCAGATGAGCCAGGCCGCACAGAACCTGAACTGGCTGATCACCAACTTCGTGGACAACACCCCCGGGGTGTCCCACACCGTGGTGGTCTCCGCGGACGGCCTCCTGCTGTGCATGTCCGAGGGCTTCCCGCGCGACCGCGC
>NZ_JBEZUT010000697.1:0-1137 GCF_040636595.1 Kitasatospora sp. NPDC036755 | reverse complement strand
CCCCTCGTGCCGTCTGGGCACATTTCCAATGTACAGCGATACAGATTTCTGTCAATACAGACATGCAGAAGTACAGCTGTCTTTACATCTGTACGTGCAGTGATCTATCATTAGGGCAAGGCAGATGCACAGCTGACCAGCTGTAAAGCGGTACAAATAGCGCCATGACCATGCATACAGAAGGGAGGTGGTCTCCATGGCTCTCGCACTGCGCGCCCCTCGACGGGTGGCGGTGATCGCCCGCAAGGGCGGGGTGGGCAAGACGACCACCACCGTGCAGCTCGCCATGGCGCTGGCCGTGATCTACCAGATCAGGGTCCTGGTCGTGGACCACGACCCGCAGGGCAACGCCACCGCCCGTCTCGGGGTGAAGGAAGGGGAGCCGGCGCGGACGCTCAACGACGTCTACACCTGGGTCCTCAGCTCCGAGCACGGGATCGCGCCGGCGATCCACCCGACGCCGTGGCCCGGCGTCTACGTGGTGGCCGCGGAGGAGTCGCTGAAGTCGCGGGAGCCGGAGGGCGAGCACCTCGTCCACCACCGGCTCCGCCTCGCCTTCGAGCGCTCCGACGCGGAGCTGGCCGAGCTCGGCATCGGGGCGGTCCTCATCGACACCCCGCCCGGCACCGGGGCCCTGCTGCTGAACGCGATCCTCGGCGCCCACGCGGTGGTGGTCGTGACCGATCCGGAGCCGGACGGTCTGACCGGCGCCCACAAGGCGGTGCAGGCCGCACAGAGCATCAAGGCCACGCAGCACCCGGACCTGGAGCTCCTGGGGATCATCGTGAACCGGTTCGACCCGGCGATCGGTGAACACGGCAGGTGCTGTGCCGACCTGGTGGCCGCTCACGGCGACCTGGTGTGGACCCCGTGGGTCTCGGAACGGGCGAGCGTCAAGACGGCCCGGGGCCTCAAGCGGCCGGTCCAGGAGATCCGGGACAACGGGGGCCGTGCCTATGTCCGCCAGTTGAACAACCACGCGCGCCGCCTGGGTGCGGCGCTCGGACTGAAAGAGAGCTGATACCGCGTGAGTGCGAACCCCCTGCCGGAGCGGGAACCCGCCCTGCCCCCGAAGGCGCCGGACTCCGGGCAGGACCCGATGACCGCGGGGACGCCGGCCAACACGCCCTCCCGGGC
>NZ_JBEZUT010000696.1:0-1173 GCF_040636595.1 Kitasatospora sp. NPDC036755 | reverse complement strand
GCCGGCCCCCGGCCGACGGCGGTGTCCCGGTGGCGCTGCTGACGCCCGGTGAACGACCGATGGAGGCGTACGCGCTCGCGCTCGCCCGGCTCGGGCAGCGAGCCGGGGAGTCGACGCGCGGCGCACCCGGCCGGACGGCCGGGGACCCGGTCCTGGTGGTGGACCAGGGCGAGCAGCTGCGGACCCGCTGCCGGGACGCCGCCGAACGGACCCGCTTCCTGGACGCGCTGGTGGCGACCGCCGGGGACGGCCCGAACGAGGCGGCGGACGGGCTGCCGGTGGCGCCGCCGGCCCGCTGCCGGGTGGTGCTGGTGGTCCGCTCGGACCAGTGCGGCCCGCTGTTCGCCGAGCACCCGGGGCTGGCCGAGGCCGGTCGCCACGGGGTGCTGCCGGTGGGGCGTCCGGCACCGGACGAGCTGCGGCGGGCCATCACCGAGCCCGCGCTACGGTCCGGCTGTACCGTCGAGGGCGCCCTGCTGGCCGTCCTCATCTCGACCGCCGCGCAGCAGCCGGGAGCGCTGCCGCTGGTGTCCGCGGCCCTGCTGGAGACCTGGCGGCGGCGCAGCGGCAACGCCCTCACCCTGGCCGGGTTCCAGGCCACCGGCGGCTTCGAGGGCGCGCTGGCCCGGACGGCGGAGGCGCTGTACAACGGGCTGGAGGACGCCGACCGGGCCCGGGCCCGGTCGGTGTTCCTGCGGCTGGGCGGGGAGTTGCTCGCCGCCGGCGAGGACTCCGCCGGCGGACCGGCGGCCCTCGGCGACGGGCTGCCGCCGGCCGGTGGCCCGGCGTCCGGCGGGGAACTGGTGCCGGGCGGCGACGAGGGCACCCGCAGACCGGTGCGGCGGGCCGAGTTCGACGATCCCGGGGTGCCGGAGATGATCGAACGGCTGGTCCGGGCGCGGCTCGTGGTGGTGGACCGGGACAACGTCGAACTGTCCCACCAGACGCTGCCGCAGGCCTGGCCCCGGCTGCGCGGCTGGCTGGCGGAGGACCGCGAGGCGCTGGGCGAGCGGCTGCGGCTCACCGCGGCCGCGCGGGGCTGGGCGACCGCCGACCGGGATCCGGAACTGCTGTACCGGGGCGTGCGGTTGGAGCAGCTGATGCGGCGGGTGGCGGCCGGCGAGCTGGCCGCGGCCGGGATCGAGCGCGCCTTCCTGGCGGCCTCGGCCAAGG
>NZ_JBEZUT010000695.1:0-1192 GCF_040636595.1 Kitasatospora sp. NPDC036755 | reverse complement strand
GCTCCATCTCCGGGCCTCGATGATCTGGATCAAAGAGCTCACTCGGAACAGCCATTGATCAAGTGCCGCAGGCCGCGCGGCCTGCCGCGGAAGGGCCGGCCGTCGACGGTGACGGAGCCGGAGGTCGGGTCTCCCAGGCCGAGGACCAGCCGCAGGGTGGTGGACTTGCCGGCGCCGTTGGGGCCGAGGAAGCCGGTGACCCGCCCGGGCCGGACGGTGAAGGAGAGGTGGTCGACGGCGGTGCGCACCCGGCGGCCGCGGCCGTAGCGCTTCGTCAGTTCGGTGACTTCGATCATGGGGTCCACGGTGCCCGGGGGCGCCGGGCGGCCGCATCGGACCGGCGTCGACACCGGAGGCCACCCGGAGCCGTACAACCACGGCTGGATGACGGGCCCGCGGACCGTCGTTACGATCGTGAACCATGCCCTCGACCCCCTCCCCGCCACTGCTCCGGCGTGTCCCGCCCGAGGTGTGGGTCGGCCTCGCCTGGTGCGTGGCCGCCGGCTACCCCGCCGTCCGGCTCGGCGGCGAGGCCTCCCAGCACCCCGGCGCCGCCGCCCACGGCGGCTGGGCGTTCACCCTGGCCGACACGGTGGTGGCCTTCGCGGGCGCGGCGCTGGTGCGCCGGCTGCCGGTGCTCTCCGTCGTGCTGCTGCTGATCGCCGCGTTCACCGAGACCGACGGCTGGTCCGGCGGCGCCCAGGTGCCGCCCGGCGCGCTGCTCGCGGTGGACACCGCGCTCTGCCTGATCACCGCCACCCGGCCGCGGCGCAGCTCCCGGGCCGCGGTCGCGCTCGTCATGGCCTTCCTGGTGCTGCACATCGGACTGGTGCACGGCGACACGGTGGGCATCTTCACCGGCACCCACATCGGCTCGGCCGACGGCGCCGCGCTGCTCGCCCTGGTCGCCTGGCTGGTCGGCCGTTCGGCGCGGCAGAGCCGGGAGCACGCCGAGGCGCTCGGCGCCCGGGCGGCCGAGGAGGCCGTCACCGCCGAACGGCTGCGGATCGCCCGCGAGATGCACGACACCGTCGCGCACAGCCTCGGCATCGTCGCCCTCCAGGCCGGCGCCGCCCGCCGGGTGATCGACCGTCGGCCGGAGCGGGCCAAGCAGGCGCTGGGCGAGATCGAGGCGGCCGGGCGGGACACCCTGGCGGCGCTGCGCCGGATGCTGGTCGCGCTGCGCAGGGCC
>NZ_JBEZUT010000694.1:0-1215 GCF_040636595.1 Kitasatospora sp. NPDC036755 | reverse complement strand
TCCGCCGCGAACGGAGCGATCTTCGCCTCGGCCAGCGAACGCACCGCCTCACGGAGCATCCCGTGCTCCTCGGAGATCCGGAAGAGATCGAAGTCCTGGCTCATGATCGCCACTCCTGTTTCACGACGGTACTCAGTACCCTTCATTATGCATGTGCGCGGCAAAAAGGGAACTCAGTGCCTTCCCTTCGCGGCACTGAGTTCCCTATTCTTTTCGTGCCGAACGTCCGGCGTCCATCCGCGCCACCGCCGCCGTACTTCCGCCCCACCTCCACCGACCGAGCCGTCCGAGCACAGGGAGATGACAGCGTGGTCCACCCAGCCATCGATGCCGACGCCCGGAGCACGACGCTGTACTTCCAGCGCTGCACCTGGTGCAACAACCCGACCTTCCAACGGCTGCTCTGCCCCACCTGCGGGTCCAACGACCTCCGGCTGGAGCCCAGCGAGGGCACCGGGGTGGTGCGGCGGTGCGCGGTCGAACAGGCCCGGACGCCGCTGGTCCGTCAGAAGTCCCTGATCCGGATGGCGGAGGGCTTCGACGTCTGGTGCATCGTGGACGGGATGCGCAGCACCGTCCCGGTCGGCACCCGGGTGCGGCTGCTCTCCTCCCCCGGCTCCGACCAGCCGGAGCTGCGGCTGCTGCCGATGGAGGAAGCGCAGCCGCCGCAGGACACCGAGCCGCGCCCGCTGCCACCCACCCAGGGCGGCTTCACCCAGCACCTCGCGGCCTTCGTCGCGGAGTGATCCGGCGAGTGATCCGCGGGGCCGGGGAGTGATCCACGGGCGGACCGCGGACGCGCCGCGGGGCCGCCCGGGAGGGGCGGCACAAGGACGGCACGGGGGCGGCGCCGGTCCGGGCGCCGCCCGGAGACGACGGAGGGCGTGACACCGAGGGGTACTCGGTGCCACGCCCTCCGCTGTCGCGCGGGGATCAGGCCTTGCGGGCCTTCACCTCGGCGGTGAGCTGCGGCAGCACCTCGAAGAGGTCACCGACCACGCCGTAGTCGGCGAGCTCGAAGATCGGGGCCTCGGGGTCCTTGTTGACGGCCACGATGGTCTTCGAGGTCTGCATGCCGGCCCGGTGCTGGATGGCACCCGAGATGCCGTTGGCCACGTACAGCTGCGGGGAGACCTGCTTGCCGGTCTGGCCGACCTGGCTGCTGTGCGGGTACCAGCCGGCGTCCACGGCGGCGCGCGAGGCACCGACGGCCGC
>NZ_JBEZUT010000693.1:0-1217 GCF_040636595.1 Kitasatospora sp. NPDC036755 | reverse complement strand
CCGGAGTTCCTCAACCGGATCGACGAGGTGATCGTCTTCCACGCGCTCACCCGGAAGGACCTGCTGTCAGTGGTGGACCTGCTGCTGGAGCGCAGTCCTCGCCGAGACCCCGGACGCGGCCCTCGCCGACATCGCCTGGTCCTCGGTCTCCACCCGCTCCCGGCTCGGCCACCGCGCCGTCCTGCCGGTCGCCGACCGGGGCGAGCTGCTCGCCGGGCTGGAGGCCCTGGCGGCCGGCCTGCCGGCGGCCGGGGCGGCGACGGAGACGGCGGTGGACGGCCCACTGGCCTTCGTGTTCACCGGCCAGGGCGCCCAGCGCGCCGGGATGGGCGCGGAACTACGCACGCTCTTCCCGGTGTTCGCGACCGCCTTCGACGCGGTCTGCGCCCACCTCGACCCGCTGCTGGACCGCCCGCTGCGCGAGGTCGTCGACTCCGGTGAGGACCTCGACCTGACGGGGTACACCCAGCCCGCCCTGTTCGCGGTCGAGGTCGCGCTGTTCCGGCTCTTCGAGTCCTGGGGCGTGCGGCCGGATTTCCTCGCCGGGCACTCGGTCGGCGAGGTGGCCGCCGCGCACGTGGCCGGGGTGCTCTCCCTGGCGGACGCCTGCGCGCTGGTCGCCGCCCGCGGCCGGCTGATGCAGGCGCTGCCCGCCGGGGGCGCCATGGTCGCGGTGCAGGCCACCGAGGAGCAGGTCGCGCCGCTGCTCGACGGCCGGGAGCGGCAGCTGGCCGTCGCGGCGGTGAACGGGCCGACCTCGGTGGTGCTCTCCGGTGACGAGGACGCCGTCCTGGCGGTGGCCGCCGAGCTGCGCGAGCGCGGCCACCGCACCAAGCGGCTGACGGTCAGCCACGCCTTCCACTCCCCGCACATGGAGCCGATGCTGGCGGAGTTCCGCCGGGCGCTCGCGCCGCTCTCCTTCCGGCCGCCGGCCATCCCGATCGTCTCCACGGTGACCGGCGAGCCCGCCCCGGCCGAGCTGCTGACCTCCCCGGACTACTGGGTCGACCAGGTCCGCCGGCCGGTCCGGTTCCTGGCGGCCGCCCGGTCGCTGGAGGCGGCCGGCGTGCGCACCGTCCTCGAACTGGGACCGGACGGCGTCTGCTCCGCGATGGTGGCCGAGAGCGTGCTCGACCGGGCCGCGGCGTTGAAGTTGTAGACCAGCGAGTGGGTGACCTGCTCCTTGGCCTTGCGGTACAGGCGCGAACGCTGGCCAC
>NZ_JBEZUT010000692.1:0-1223 GCF_040636595.1 Kitasatospora sp. NPDC036755 | reverse complement strand
GGCCTTCGCCGTCACCGGCCTCGGCGCCCGCGGCGCCCTGCCCCGCCCGGCGGACCTCTGACCACGCGTCGGGAGCCACCGGCCGCCCACGCAAACCCCGCGCGACGCCCACGCGACGCCCGCCGGGGGCACCGGGCGGTCCCGGCGCCCCCGGCGGACGGGCGGCTCCGCTACGGGCGCCCCATGAACGACGGGTAGTAGCCGCTGCTGATCCCCGAGGTCCGGACGTTCGTCCCGGGCCGCGCGGCCTCGACGTACCTGTTGTCACCCAGGTAGATCGCCACGTGCTGGATGCCCCGGGTCGTCCCGTCCGGCGACCAGAACAGCAGGTCGCCGCGGCGCAGCTGGCTCGCGGTCACCGGCGTGGTCGCCGCGTACTGGTCGTTGGCCACGCGCGGCAGGGAGATGCCGCCGCGCCGGAAGGACTGCTGCACCAGGCCCGAGCAGTCGTAGCCGTCCGGCCCGTTGCCGGCCCGCCGGAACGGTACGCCCAGCTGGGAGAGGGCGAACTGCACGGCGGTCTCCACGTCCCGGTCCTCGGCGACCGAGTCGTCGACGTAGCCGGACCCCCCGGACTCCGGCCAGGACGGACCGTTGCCGGTGCGGTCCAGGTAGACGTCGTAGTGCGAGGTCCAGCGCCACTCGCCCTTGCTGTTGCGGAACCAGTACCGGGAACCGTCCCAGCCCTCCTGGATCCCGCCGGAGGACCTGGTCGAGGCCTTGGCGGCGGACGCGGAGCCCCCGCCGGTGCGGGCCGCGTACACGCTGTAGTGCGAGGTCCAGCGCCACTGCCCCTCGCTGTTCTTGAACCAGTACCGGGAGCCGTCCCACCCGGCGTGGGCCGGGGCGGACTCGGCGGCCGCGGGGACGACGCCGGTGCCGAGGCCGATCACGCCCGTCCCGGTCGCGATCACGGCCACCATGCCTATCCCCCGACGGAGCCTCGCGGTGCGGGACGGACGGGAGGGGCGGACGGCGGCAGCGTGCTGCTGCCCGGTCGGTTCGCCGGCGGCCTCCGGCGCGCCGGTGTTGACGGTGGTCATCGTGCTGACTTCCTTCACTGCTGCGGGCCGCTGCGGATTGCAGCGGTTGCTGTGACCGGCCAGGACTGGCCGTGCTTGCCGGCAGATCCCCCGCCCGGCACGCCGCGGGGGGGGGGGGGGGGGCCCCCACCCCCGCCGAGGCGCGCACGCGGTTGGGTGTTCGGGTGAGGGTGCAATGCG
>NZ_JBEZUT010000691.1:0-1255 GCF_040636595.1 Kitasatospora sp. NPDC036755 | reverse complement strand
AGCGCCCCGGACCCGGCCGCCGGCTCCTCGGCGCCGCCGCCCCGCTCAGTGCGGCGGCAGCGACCCCGGCACCGGCCCGCCCCGCCGGGCGAGGCGCCGCAGGAAGGTGGCCACGCCGGGGGTGCCGACCGCCCAGGCGCGGGACTCCGCGTCCGGCCGGCGGCCGGGCAGCACCGGGCGGGCGGGCGGCCCGCCGGCCCGGGTGAGGATCAGGGCCGCCAGTTCCTCGGCGGCCGCCCAGTGCCGGGCCTCGCCGGTGGCCACCGCGAGGTCGACGAGCAGGTCCCCGACGCCCGCGAGGCCGCAGCAGCGGAAGACCTGCGCGGTCCTCGGGGCGAGTGTCCGGCAGGTGTCGGCGGCTTCGACGGCCAGCGCCAGCAGGTCGTCGCCGCCGTACTGCCGGCCGGCCTGGACCAGCAGTGTGCCGATCCCGGCCAGTCCCCGGCACCAGGAGAGGTAGCGGCGGGTCGCCCCGGGTGCGCGGGCGGCGGCCAGGATGCCGGGGAGGCCGGCCGCGAGCCCGTCCACGAGCTCCCGCGCGGTGTGCCGGGACGCCTCGTCGGGCATCGCGAGCAGGAAGTGGGCGATGCCCGCGCGGCCGTGCGCGAAGCCCTCGGCGAGGGCCGCGGTGCCGGGGTTGGGTTCCTCCCC
This sequence comes from Kitasatospora sp. NPDC036755, assembly GCF_040636595.1. Lineage (NCBI taxonomy): Bacteria > Bacillati > Actinomycetota > Actinomycetes > Kitasatosporales > Streptomycetaceae > Kitasatospora > Kitasatospora sp. NPDC036755. Next base: position 604 of record NZ_JBEZUT010000691.1, on the reverse strand, counting down.
GAGGTCGTCCAGCGGCCGGCCGACGAGGCCGGCGGCGCAGTCGGCCGCCGCCGCCCGGTGCGCTCCGGCCGCCGGGCCGAGGGCGGCGAGCAGCAGGTGGCCGGTGCCGATCCCGGCGGTGCCGGCGATCTGGTCCACGCCCGTCCCCTCGTACCGGCGGTGCCCCGGGGGCTCGGTTCCCAGCACGGCGGCGGCCTCGGCGAGGAACAGGTCGACGCCCGTGCGGCCCTGGTGGAGCGAGCCGTCCAGGTGGTCGAGGCCGGGGTGGGTGGACGTCCAGTGGGCCAGTTCGGCGGCGGCGGCCCGGGCGTCCGGGCGGTCGGGGTGCTGGAGCAGTTCGAGGCCGAGGCCGGCCGCGCCGTCGTACAGCGAGAGCAGGGTCCGGGGCCGCTCCGCGCCCGGGTCGGCGGCCACCAGCTCGCGGGCCATCCGGACGCAGCCGGTGACAAGGTGGTCGAGTGCCTCGGTCGGCCGGCCTCCGAACCCTCCGGCGGGCAGGGCCCGCCGGGCCGGCAGGGTCCCCGTCCGCAGGCGGGCACCGTCCCGGGGCTGTTCGCGGTCGGGGAGGCCAACTTCTCCGACCACGGCGCCAACCGGCTCGGGG
>NZ_JBEZUT010000690.1:0-1265 GCF_040636595.1 Kitasatospora sp. NPDC036755 | reverse complement strand
GGGCCGGGGGCCGTCACCGCCGGCGGCCTCGCCACGGCGGCCGCCGGGCTCGGCCTGCTGGCCGGACTCACCCCCGGCAGCGGCTACCCCCTCGGCCTGCTGCCCGGGCTGCTCCTGCTGCCCGCCGGCGCCGCCGCGGCCTTCGCCGGTGCGGCCGTGCTCGCCACCGGCGGGGTCGCGCCCGAGCGCACCGGGCTGGCCGCGGGAGTGTTCAACACGGCCATGGAACTCGGCCCCACGGCCGGACTGGCCGCGCTGATGGCGCTCGCCGCCACCCGGCCGAGCGTCGTCGGCGGCTACGCCGCGGCCTTCGCGGCGGCCGCCGCGGGCCTGGCGCTCACCGCCGTCGCGGTCGCCGCCCTGCCCCGGACCACCGTCCCCACTCTCCCCACTGTCCCCACCGAACCCGAACACACCACTCGGATCAAGGAGTTCACCTCATGACCACGCGTTTCGCTGACAAGTCCGTCCTGGTCACCGGTGCCGGCAGCGGCATCGGCCGGGCCATCGCGCTCGCCTTCGCCCAGGAGGGCGCCCGGGTCGCGGTCGCCGGCCGCGGCGCCGGACCGCTCGCCGAGACCGTCGAGCTGATCGAGGCCGCCGGCGGCAAGGCCGTCGCGCTCACCGGCGACGTGACGAAGGCCCAGGACGCCGCCCGGCTGGTGCGCGAGACCGTCGAGCGCTTCGGCGCCCTCGACGTCGCCGTCAACAACGCCGGAGTGTTCGGCGCCGCCGGCCCGGTCGCCGACATCGACGAGGCCGAGTGGCAGCGGGTGATCGGCGTCAACGTCACCGGCACCCTGCTCGCCATGCAGTCGCAGATCGCCCACATGCGGGCCCACGGCGGCGGCGCGATCGTCAACGTCTCGTCCAACCTGGGCGCCCACAGGCGGCTCGCGGGCGTCGGCGCCTACGCCGCCAGCAAGGCCGCCGTCACCGTGCTGACCCGGGCCGCCGCCCTCGACCACATCGCCGAGGGCGTGCGGATCAACACCGTCAGCCCCGGCCCGGTGGACACCCCGATGTCCTCCCGCCCGGGCGAGGACGCCGGGGCCAAGGCCGAGCGGATGAAGGCCGAGGTCCCGGTCGGCCGGGCCGGCGCGACCGGGGAGGTGGCCGCCGCGGTGCTGTACCTGGCCTCGCCGGAGGCCGGCTACACCGTCGGCAGCGACCTGGTGCTGGACGGCGGCGCCTCCGCCTGACCGGGCCCCGCCGGCCGGGCCGCTGAAGTGGGAGGAGTTCCTGGAGCGGATCGGCCAGACCGT
>NZ_JBEZUT010000689.1:0-1325 GCF_040636595.1 Kitasatospora sp. NPDC036755 | reverse complement strand
CCCGGCGGCCCGCGCCCGGCGGCTCAGGACGCCGCGAGGCGGCGGAGGTCGAGCTCGGCCCAGACCGACTTGCCGAGGGCGTGCGGTGCGGCGCCCCAGCCGTCGGCGATCCGCTCGACGACGAACAGCCCGTGGCCGCCGGGCAGGGCGGGCGTGTGCGGGCGGCGCGGGGCGGGCAGGACCGGGCTGCGGTCGCTGACCTCGACCCGGAGGCGGGTCGGGGTGAGGTCCAGGACCAGCTCCAACGGGCCGTCCCCGTGCAGCATGGCGTTGGCGACGAGCTCCGCGACCACCAGCGCCACGTCCGCGGCGAGCCGCGGTGGGTTCGTTCCCCAGTCGTCGAGCGCCCCGGCGGCGAAGGCCCGGGCCCGGGAGACCGGTTTCGGGATCCCGGCGAGCGACAGCCGTCGGCGCTGGCCCCCGGCGGGCAGGGTGGGCCCGGTCGGCTGCGGGTCTCCGTCCAGGGTTCCCCGGCTCATCGTCATGTGAGGGCGCCCCTTCGGGTCGACGGCGGTGTCGGATGCTCGGCTTCCCCGTGCGTCCGGGATCATGTCCGTTTCCCGGCCCCGTCCGTGACCCCTGTGCTGCCGGGGACGGGCCGTGGCGTTCCGGCTCAGCACGCCAGGGCGGACTCGACCGACTCGTGGAGCGAGAATACCGTCCGCGCGCCGGTCAGTTCGAGGACCCGCATGACGGTGGGGGCCACCGCGGCGAGCCGCAGCTCCAGGCCCGCCCGTCCCGCTTCCATGCGGACCCGGAGGAGGAGGTTCAGGCCGGAGGAGTCGCAGAACCCCACCTGGCGCAGGTCGACCACGATCACCGGCGGGCGTCGCGCGACCAGCGCGGTGAGCGCGTCGGCCACGGGGGCGAGGGTCTCGATGTCGAGGTCGCCGGTCAGGGCGCACACCACCGAACCGTCCGCCGTGGTGCGGGTCTCCACCGCCGCGTCCGCGCCCGGAGGGGAGACCGCGAAGGCGAGGTCTCCCGGGTCGTCGGCGGATGCCATCATCGTCGTCCCCTCGATGTCGGATGTGTTCCGACCCTACGCAGGCCGGCCCGGTCGGCCAAACCGACCGGGCCGGCCCGGCGGGTGCCGCGGTGGAGCGCTCCGGACGGACGCCCGGTCAGTCCTCTTCCAGGCCCTCGCGCAGGCGCCGCAGGGTGCGGGAGAGCAGGCGGGAGACGTGCATCTGGGACAGCCCCAGGCGGGCGCCGATCTGCGACTGGGTCAGGTCCTCGCAGAAGCGCATCGACAGGATCAGCCGCTCGCGCTCCGGCAGCGCGCCGACCAGCGGCTTGAGCGCGACCAGGTCCTCCACCCGGGC
>NZ_JBEZUT010000688.1:0-1325 GCF_040636595.1 Kitasatospora sp. NPDC036755 | reverse complement strand
GGCGGGATGGGGTGGGGAGGGTGGGGGCGTGCCGCGCGGGTGGGGAGGGAGAAGGGTGGGAGGGGGCGGGATGGGGTGGGGAGGGATGGGGTGGGGAGGGGGGAGGGGGAGGGGGAGAGGACGTGACAAGGGGGGGTGGGGGCTGGGCGGGCGGGTGTGGGTGCGGAGGGGGTACGGGGTGGGGGTGGGAGAGTGAGCCGTATGGACGAGTTGGTGCGGGAGTGGCGGGCGGCGGAGCGGGTGCCGGGGGTGGTGGTGCTGGACGGGTTCCATGCGCTGAAGCACGCGGTGCGGTTCGGGGGGGAGGTGCGGCGGGTGGTGACCGCCGATCGGGGGGCGTTGCTGGCGTTGGCGGGGGAGTTGGCGCCGGATGTCGTTCCGGCGTTGGAGGGGCTCGCGGTGGAGGTGCCGGAGGCGGTGTTGCGGGGGCTGGTGGCGCGGGTGCATCCGACGGGGGTGGTGGCGTTGGCGGTGCGGCCCGGGGTGGAGGCGAACCGGGCGGTGCTGGGGCGGCGGCCGCGGGAGGCGCCGGTGGTGGTGCTGGAGAATCCGCGGAACCTGGGGAACGTGGGGGCGGTGATCCGGTTGGCGGCGGGGTTCGGGGCGACCGGGGTGGTGACCACCGGGGACATGGATCCGTGGCATCCGAACGTGCTGCGGGGCAGTGCGGGGCTGCACTTCGCGACCGCGGTCGAGCGGTTGGCGCCGGAGCTGCTGCCGGAGGGGCCGTTGTACGTCCTGGATCCGGAGGGGGCGGACATCCGGGACGTGCCGTTCCCGGACGACGCGCTGCTGGTGTTCGGTACGGAGCGGCACGGGGTGTCGGACGGGCTGAAGGCGCGGGCCGACCGGTTGGTGGCGGTGCCGATGCAGCCGGGGGTGTCGAGCTTCAACCTGGCGACCAGTGTGGCGATGGGCCTCTTCCACTGGATGTCGGGGAGGCGCTGAACGGGGAGGCGCTGAGGCGCGGCGCCGGGGTGGGTGCCGCGCCTCAGCGGGTGGGTCAGGAGAAGAGCCGGCGCCAGGTGTCGGGGCCGGGGTAGCCGTCGGCCTCGGCGCCGCGCCAGCCCTGGGCCTGCTGGAAGGCCTGGACGGCCCGGCGGTCGCTCTCCGTCCAGCGGGGGCCGGGCCCGACGGTGTACGGGCCGCCGAAGCCCTTGCGGACGAGCTGCTCGCCGAGCCGGCGGACGTGGTCGTTGTTCTGGCCGGGGCCGAAGTACTGGGCGCCGGGTAGAGACGGCTGGACTCTCCGCTGCCGAGGATGGTGAGCGCGAGGTCGGCGGCGTCGGCCTCGCGGGTGCCGTCGTGCGGCAGGCGGTAGGCCG
>NZ_JBEZUT010000687.1:0-1328 GCF_040636595.1 Kitasatospora sp. NPDC036755 | reverse complement strand
CGGAAGGCACGGCGCCGTCCGTCGCCGGGGCCGCGATCCGCTGGACCGGTCCGCGCCCGCCGAGCAGCGGGGCGGTGCCCCCGGGCACGGCCGCCGTCGGCGGCAGCGCGTCGAGCGGCGCGCCCAGGCCGCCGCGCGTACGGGCAGGAGACGGGTCGGGCTGGGCCGGCGTCGGCGGGCCGACGGGCCCGGAGGGCGCCCGCTGTACGGTCACGTCCTCGACGGGCCCGCTCACCTGAGCGGGCGTCGGACCGGACCGGGCCGACGAAGCACGGTCCGGGGTCGGCGACGAGGTCGCGGCGGGCGTACCGGCCGCGGATGCCGAGCGCTGTACGGGCACGTCGTCCAGCGGCCCGCGAACCCGGGCGGGCGCCGGTTCGGACGACCGGGCGGGCGCGGCACGGTCAGCGGCCGACGGTGCGGGCCGCGCGGACCGCGCGCGCTGGACGGGGGCGCCGGAGGCGGGCCCGCTCCCGGCCCGGGTCGGTGCCGGGCTGCCGCCCGGATCGTCGGCCGCACGGGCGCGGCGGACCGGGGCGGTGGTGTCGTGGCCCACTCCGCCGGAGGGCCGGGCGTCATCGGCGGCGGCCCCCGCGTCGGCGGGGACGACGGGCATGGCCGGCGCCGACGGGGCGGCACCGGTGGCCCGGGGGCCACCGGTGGCCTGCGGCGTGGCGCTCGCGGGCAGAGCGGTCAGGGGCGCGCCGAGGACCGGGCGGGCGGGTGCCGCGGCCGCGGGACCGGGCGCGACGGAACGCTGGACCGTCCCTTCGCTCCCCCCGCTGCTCGCGGGCGCGGCGGTGGCGGGCGCGGTGGTCGTGGAGGTCGCGGACGGGCGGTGGGTGGCGTCGGAGGCTTCCGGCGTCGCCATCGCGGCGGAGGCCGGAGCCACGGACACCGGAGCCACGGGCGTCGGAGCCTCGGACACCGGAGCCACGGGCGTCGGCGCGTCGGTGCCCCGGACCGTCGGCCCGGTGGCGGTGTTCGGCGCCTTGCCCGTTCCCGGGACGGCTGCCACCGGGCGCGCGGACAGCGCCCTCGGGCGCCTCGCCACGACCAGCGGGGCGCCGACGGCACGCGGACGCACCGGACGGTCGGCCCGGACCGCGGGGACGTTCGGACGCGGGGAGGCGGTGCCGGGCTCGGGCCCAGCCCCGCCAGGAGTCGACGCCGCCCTCGGCACCGCCGGGCCGGGAGTCCCGGCGGCGGGTGCCTCGGCAACGGGCGTCCCGGCGTCGCCATCCAGACCGAGACGGCCGTCCGGCACATCGCCACCAGCTACCCGTACGACGCCCACCACGAGGGCCAGTTGTCGCTGCGCGACGGCG
>NZ_JBEZUT010000686.1:0-1344 GCF_040636595.1 Kitasatospora sp. NPDC036755 | reverse complement strand
GCCGGCGAGTGGCCGCCGCGCGGCGCCCGGCCCGTCGACGTCGACGAGGCGTACGAGCGGCTGGCCGCCGCCGGGCAGGAGTACGGCCCGGCGTTCCGGGCCCTGCAGTCCGGCTGGCGCCGGGGCGACGAGCTGTTCGCCGAACTCGCCCTGCCCTCCGGCGTCACCGACCCGGGCCACCTGGTGCACCCCGTCCTGCTGGACGCCGCGGCCCACCTGCACCACCTGCTGCGCGAGGACGCCGACCGGGCCCACACCACCGTCGCGTGGAGCGGCCTGACCGCGCACCGCGCGTCGGACGGCCCCCTGCGGGCCGGCCTCGCCCCGGCCGGGCCCGGCCGGCTCGCCCTGCACCTCGCCGACGCCGACGGCGAGCCCGTGCTCGACGCCGTCCTCACCACCCGTCCGCTGGACGCGGCCGACCTCGCCGCCGCCCGCTCCACCGGCACCCTGCTGCGCCTCGGCTGGGCGCCCGTGGCCGCCGGCGCGTCCGGGCACACCGCCGACGAGGGCGGCCACGCCCACGGGTGGGCCGTACTCGGCACCGACCCGTACGCGACGACCGCGCCCGACGGCTCCCCGGCCGCCGTGCACCGCGACCTCGACGCGCTCGACGCCGCCGCGGGTGACGGCCCGGCCCGGCCCGCACTCGTGCTCCACCCCGCGGCCGTCCTCCCCGCCACGGCTGTTGCCGCGCCCGTCGACGGGACCGACCGGGAGCCCGCCGCCCGCACCCTCGCGCTGCTGCGCCGCTGGGCGGCCGACGAGCGCTGGTCCGCGAGCCGGCTCGTCGTGGTCACCGAGGGCGCCGTGGCCACCCCCGATCGGCCCGCCGATCCCGCGCAGGCGGCCGTCCTCGGCCTGGTGCGCGCCGCGCGGGCCGAGCACCCCGGCCGGTTCGCCGTCGTCGACCTGGACGGCGGCGAGGAGTCCCGCGCGGCCCTCGGCGCCGCGCTGCGCTCCGGCCACGCGGAACTGACGGTCCGCCAGGGCATCCCGTACGCCCCCGCCGCGGACACCGTCGCCGCCCGCCCGTCCGCCGAGCGGCCCTTCGCCACCGGCACGGTCCTGCTCACCGGCGCCGACCTGCCGGCCGGCGCCGCGCTCGCCCGGCACCTGGTCCGCACCCACGGAGCCCGCCACCTGCTCCTGGCCGGGACCGGGCACCCGGCCGGAGGCACGGCCGAGAACGCGACCGGGCTCGGCGAGCTGGCGGCGGAGCTGCGGGCGCTCGGCGCCGAGCGGGCCGCCCCCCCCCCCGGGGGGCCGCGCCGCGGGGCGGAGCGCGCCACGGGGTGCCCCGGGTTTGGGCGGGTTGGGGGGGGGGGCCACCCCAGGGAACCC
>NZ_JBEZUT010000685.1:0-1346 GCF_040636595.1 Kitasatospora sp. NPDC036755 | reverse complement strand
CTAGGCCGCGATGCCGACCTGATCCGCGAGGAGTCGGGCCGCCGGCCGGACGGACGCCGGGCCGTCGAGGAGCTGGCGGACCATCCCGCGCACGCCCCCGGCACCCCCGTCCCGCTGCGCCTGCCCGCGCCCACCGGGCCCTGGCCCGTGGGCACCGTCGCGCTGCACCTGGTCGACGACAGCCGCCCCGACCCCCTCCTCCCCGCCAAGCCCTACCGGGAGCTCATGGCCGGCCTCTGGTACCCGGCGGAACCCGGCGCCGGGCACCCGACGGCCCCCTGGCTGCCCCCGGCCGCGGCGGCCGACTGGGACGCGCACTCCGCACCGGCCCTCGGTGTCCCCGCCGGCGCCGCCGACTGGCGGGGGATCAGGACCCACGCCCGCATCGGCGCGCCCGTCGCCCGCCGCGCCGGCCGGCTGCCCGTGGTGCTGTTCTCCTCCGGCGACGGCGGCTCGCGTGCCCTCGGCACCACCCTGGTCGAGGAGCTGGCGAGCCGCGGCCACCTCGTCGTCGCCCTCGACTCCACGTACGAGGCCGAACAGGTCGAATTCCCCGGCGGCCGGGTCGAACGCGCCCTCCCGCTCCCCGACGACCTCACCCCGGAGGTCATCGCCGTCCTCCTTGCCGGGCACTCCCGGGCCCGCCTCGCCGACGCCCGTTTCGTCCTCGACGCCCTCGACCGGCTCGCCCGCGGGGACCGCCCCGACAGCGGCACCGGCCCACTCCCGGACGGGCTCGCCGAAGCCGCCGACCCGGCCAGGACCGGTGTGCTCGGGCAGTCCCTCGGCGGCTCCGTCGCCGCCGGGCTCGCCCACGACGAGCCCCGCGTCCGCGCGGCGGCCGACCTCGACGGCGCCCTCCTCGGACCCGCCGCCGACAGCGGCCTCGCCAAGCCCTTCCTGCTGATGGCCTCCGGCACGAAGACCCTGCGCACCGAACCGAGCTGGGCTTCCTGCTGGGCGGCGTCCACCGGCCCCCGGCACGCCCTGCGGCTGCGGGGCGCCGCCCACGGCTCGTACACCGACCTCCAGGTCCTCCTGCCCCAGCTCGTCCGCCGCCTCCCGATCCCCGACGCGGCCGGACTCATCGGCACTGTCGACCCCCTGCGCTCCCTGGCCGCCCAGCGCACCGCCGTCGCCGCCTTCTTCGCCCGCTATCTGACGGGGCGCCCCACCGACTTCCTCGACCGGCCCGGCGACGACTGGCCGGAGCTGGAGGTGCTGCGCTGAACCGGCCCGTCCGGCACCCCTTGTGACGCCGGACGGGCCGGCGGTGGCGGCCGCCGGTCAGCCGTCCCCGCGCCGGCTCACTCCTCGCCCGTCAGCCACCCCCGCGTCACCGCCCG
>NZ_JBEZUT010000684.1:0-1346 GCF_040636595.1 Kitasatospora sp. NPDC036755 | reverse complement strand
CAACCGCAACAACTTCGGCTACGACTCCAACCGCTGGGACATCTCGCCGTTCCTGCGCAACGGGGACACCGACATCAAGATCCTCTTCGACACCGACAAGGACGGCTACGACCTGGGCGTGTTCTACGCCTACGTCAACCTGGACGGCTCCACCGAGGGCTGATCCTCCGTCACGGCCCGGCGCCGCTGCCGCACCACCCGCACCCCGCGGGGCGGCAGCGGCGCCGCCGTGTCCCGGCCGCGCGGGGCGCCGCGCAGCAGCCGCTCGCAGGGGCGCTCCACCCAGCGGTAGAGGACGCCCGCGGCGGCCAGCGAGCCGCCCGCCAGCAGTAGCCAGACGCCGAGCGTCGCGGCCCCCGTCTCCGGGCGGCCGACCACGGCGAGCCAGCAGCGGATGCCGATCTCGTGCACCAGGTACCAGGCGTACGACCACTCGCCGAGCCGCACGGCCGTGCGGCCCGCCAGCAGCCGGGGCGGGGTTCCGGCGAGGTCGCGCCCGGCGGCCGCCGCCAGCAGGGCGGCGAACAGCGGCGCGGGCAGCAACTGGGAGGCGCTGTACGGGCCGTACCAGAGGGAGTCCGGGACGGCGGCGTGCCAGGGGACCAGCAGCAGGTGCCAGAGCACTACGGCGGCCGCCGCCGGGAGCAGCCGCAGCCGGGGGAGGGCCCCGTGCCGCACGGCCAGGCCGGTGACCACGCCGAGGACGAACTGCGGGGTCCGGGTCAGCGGCAGGTAGTCCAGCAGCCAGCCGCGCACCGCCGGGTCGGCGGGCAGCAGGGCGCCGGCCGCCCACAGCGCCGGGCCGAGCGCGGCGCAGAGGACCGCGAGCGGCAGCCAGGCGCGCCGGCGCGGGGCCAGCAGGCGCAGCAGCGGCGGGAACAGCAGGTAGAACCAGGCCTCGGCGCCCAGCGACCAGGAGGCCGCGTTGCCGCCGTACACGGTGGGCAGCGCCCACGGGTGCACCAGGGCCAGCGACCAGAGCGCGGCCGCCACCGGCAGCACCGCGCCGATCGCCGCGTCCGCGCCCAGGGACAGCGCGGTGGTCAGCACGTGCAGTGGCCAGATCCGGGCGAAGCGGCGGCGGGCGAACACCGGGGCCCGCACCGGCGCGGGCCCGTACGTCCAGGCCAGCACGAAGCCGGAGAGCACGAAGAAGAACGTCACGCCCGACCGGCCGTACCAGGCCGCCGGGCCGATCAGCGGCAGCTCGCCCACCTTGCGGGAGAGGTGGTAGAGCACCACCAGCAGCGCGGCCCAGAACCGCAGCCCGGTGAGCGAGGGCAGGCGGCTGGGGCCTGTGGTGGACATCGGCGCTCCGGAGGAGGGGACTTCGGGGACGGCGGCGG
>NZ_JBEZUT010000683.1:0-1350 GCF_040636595.1 Kitasatospora sp. NPDC036755 | reverse complement strand
ACCGCGGCGGGACGTGCACCCGGGAAGTGCGCCGCCGTGCGCCCGGTCCGAGCGACCACGGTCCATCCGGCCGGGGGCGGCACCGGAGTCCCGGCCTCGTCCGGGGCGCCGGGAACCGCAGGACGGCTCCGGCCGGGCGCTCGACCCCGAACAGGGACGGGCGCCGTCGGCCTGCCCGCGGCCCGGACAGGCCGGGTCACCCGCGATGGACCTGTCCGCAGCACTGCGGCCGCCCGGGGCGGGGATCACCGTGACGTGGGACGAAGGAACGGGACGAAGGAACGGGCAGACGGGCGGGCCTCAGCCCGGGTCGTCGGGCAGCGGTGAGCGCAGCGAGGTGCGCCCGGCCCGCCAGCGGCCGAGCAGGTGGTCCGCGAAGCGTCCGTCGACCACCCCGGCCGCGGCGGTGCCGAACGCCACGTCCCGGGCGAACTCCGGTTCGTCACCGACCAGTTCCTCGATGACCCCGCGGCGCACCAGCTGTTCGTGAACGGCGTCCGCCTCGATGTGCTCGCGGTAGAAGAGCGTGCCGTCCGGCCCTCCGCCGAGCCGCGCCAGTGCCGCCGCCAGGCGGGCGGAGCCCGGCGAGGAGGTGATCTCGACGGTCGCGAAGTGCCCGACGGCCGCACCGCGCAGCGCCCGGTGCAGGCCGAGGAGCGTCATCAGGTTGACCACCGCCAGGGTCGGCGCCGGGACGAGGTCCAGGTAGTGCCCGTACGCGGGGTCGAGGCCGAAGGCGGCCATCATCCGGGCGAACAGCCGTGCGTGCGCCCGTTCCGGCCGTCCGGCGCCGTACTCGTCGTAGAGGATCGCCGTCAGCACCGCCTGGGCGGGCCCATGGATCCTCGGCAGCATCCACAGCTGCGGATCGGCCTCCTTGAGGTGGTAGACCGAGCGGTGCACCAGGTACTCGCGGGCGTGGCGGCGCTCGCCCTCGGCGAGCAGGAAGTGCGACGGGCCGGTGCCGTCGGGCGGCTCGGTGAGCAGCGCTTCCAGGGCCTCCGGCAAGGGCGGTACGGGCTCCGCCTCCGCGCGCACCGCGGCCAGGAACGGACGCTCCAACTCCTGCCGGAATCTGAGGAGTTCGGGGTCCCACTCCCAGCCGTCCCGGACCCCGGGCAGTCCTCGGTCGTGGAGTTCGTAGCACAGGTGGAGGGCCAGCTGGTGGTCCTCGCTCCAGGGCTCGGCGAGGGAGCCCGGCACGGCGAGCATCCGGCCGGCCCCGGGCGGTCCGGCGGTGAGCAGGGCGAGCACCGCCGCCGACAGCGGTCCGCGCGCGGCGGGCAGCCCGCTCACCGGCCCGCTCCCCGTCCGTCGGCGCAGACGCACAGCACGGCGCAGGCGCACGGT
>NZ_JBEZUT010000682.1:0-1352 GCF_040636595.1 Kitasatospora sp. NPDC036755 | reverse complement strand
CCGCGCTCGCCCAGGCCGTCCAGGAGATGGTGGACGAGTACCCGATGGGCCCCGACCACCACCTGCGCCGCGTACGCCCGCGTCGCCGAGGAGTACCCGGGGGACCGCGGACTGCTCGCCGCACTGCTGCTCAACCACGTCCGGCTCACCGCCGGACAGGCGCTGTACCTGGACGCCGGGGTGCCGCACGCCTACCTGCGGGGCGTGGGCGTGGAGTTGATGGCCAACTCGGACAACGTGCTGCGCTGCGGGCTCACCCCCAAGCACGTCGACGTGGACGGCCTGCTGGCCGTCACGTCCTTCCGCCCCGCCGAGCCCGAGGTGCTCGCACCGCGCCCGGCGGCGAACGGCGTCGAGGAGGAGTTCCGCTCCCCCGCCGAGGAGTTCGGCCTCTCCCGGCTGCGCCCCGGCGCCGCCTCCGTCCGGATCGACCTGCCCACCCCGCAGATCCTGCTCTGCGTCCGCGGGCGGGCCCGGCTGCGGGCCCCCGGCGGCGCCGAACTCCCGCTTCCGGCAGGTGCGTCGGCCTACCTCCGCCCGGGCGCCGGGCCGGTCGGGCTGACCGGCCCGGGGGCGGAGCTGTTCCGGGCCACCACGGGGTGACGGCGCCCGGCGCAGCTCCGGGCGGGGCGTCCGCGCGGGGCTCAGGCCGGTGCCGGGTGGCCGAACAGCAGGTCGTAGCCGTCCGGGAGTTGCTCGACCACCCGGTCCAGCAGCTCCCCGGGGACCAGATCGGCGACGGTGCTGAGCACGGCCCCGATGTCCCACTGCGCCGTCGCCGGGGTCGCGCCGTCGATCCACCCCACCACGGCCTGCACGAAGCGCTCGGCGGTCAGCGGCTCGGCCGCGGGCCCGGCGTCGCGCAGCAGCGGGGCGTAGGTGGCGGGCAGCGCGTCCGCGAGCTCGGCCCGGTCGGCCCCCACCAGGTGCTCGCCGAGCTGGGCGACCACGACCCGGGCGGCGTGATCCGCCTCGGCCTCGCCCCGGTACTCGCCGCGCTCCACCACACGGGCGAGGAAGTCCTCCCAGGAGATGGTCATCGCGTCCTCCTTCCGGTCGGCGGCGCCGGCCGGACCGACGGCGGCCCGCTCGCCCTGGACCAGGAGGGGGGTCGCAGCCCGTGACCACCGCGGAACGTACCGGTGCCCGTGCTGCTCAGCGTAACTCGCCCCGGCGCCTCCGGAACCGGCCCGCTGTCAAGGAACCGTACGGACTCCGGGCGGGACCGGTGCCGGCGCCGACCACGCCACCGGCCCGGGTCGGCGGTTCACCCCGCCGAGGCGCGGCACCGCCTGCGCGGCCGCCGGGCCGGCATCAGCCCCTTGCCGACCGGACCGGCCGGTACGCGCTGC
>NZ_JBEZUT010000681.1:0-1369 GCF_040636595.1 Kitasatospora sp. NPDC036755 | reverse complement strand
CGGCGTCAACGATCGATGTACGCGCCTTCGATGACGGGCGGCAGGCGCTCAGGGGGAGCCGACCGGGCAGTGGCCGGGGGCCTCCGCCGAGTCCGCGGCCGCCCGGCTGCGCGAGGCCGCCGCCGCCACCTCGCGCGCCGAACTGGCCGCCGAACGGGCCGGCGACGCCCGCAAGGACGCCGCCCGCTCGCTGGCCGCCGAACAGCGCACCGCCGCCCTGCTCGCCACCGAGCAGCGCCTCGCCGACCTGCTCTCCCTGACCCCCTACCAGGAGGGCGCCGAGGAGGACGCCGGCTTCCTCACCCCCACCGTGCTCGACCGCAACGCCGAGTACCTGCGCGAACTCCTCGACGAGTCCATCGCCACCGCCGAACGCACCCTGTTCGACCTCCGCACGGCCGCCGCCGACGACTCCCGCATCCTCGCCGCCCTCGGCGACGGCGGCCTGCTGCCGCCCGGCCCGGACGTGCTCGCCACCGTGGAGTACCTCGCCGAGCACGGCATCCCGGCCCTGCCCGGCTGGCGCTACCTCGCCCAGTCCGTCGACCCGGCCGACCACGAGGCGATCCTCGCCGCCCGCCCCGAACTGGTCGACGGCGTGGTCGTCACCGACCCGTCCTCGCTGGAGCGCGCCCGCGAGGCCCTGCAGGCCGCCGCCCTGCTGCCGCGCTCCACCGTCGCCGTCGGCGCCGCCGCCTCGCTGATCGCCCCGATCACCGACGAACCCGCCTTCTTCCTCGTCCCGCCGAACCCGGCCATGCACGACGAGTCCGCCGCCGACGGCGAGCGCCGCGAACTGCGCGCCCGGGCGAGCGCCCGCGAGGAGCACATCCGCGAACTGGCCGGCCGCCTCGGCGCCGACCGCGCCCTCGCCGCGCGCCTCGCGTCCTGGCACGCCAGCTGCCCGCCCGGCACTCTCGCCGAACTCGCCGCCGCCGCCGAGACCGCCCGCGAGCACGCCGAGCAGGCCGCCGTCGCCCTGGCCACCCTGCGTGCCGACCACGACGAGGCCGAGACCGACCACGCCGCCGCGGCCTCCGCCCACGAGGAGCACCGCGAGGCCGCCCAGCGCGCCCGCCGCCGCGCCGACGCCCTCTCCGGCCTCGCCTTCCGGCTGCGCGAGCGCGGCAACTGGGCCCGCCGCCAGCGCGAACTCGCCGAGGACGCCGCCGAGTGCGACCGCCGCCAGGCGCTGTGCGCCGAACGCGCCCGCACCTGCGACGAGGACCGCCGCGCCGCCCAGCGCGCCGCCGACGACGCCCGCCGCACCGCCCGCGCGCTGCGCGCCGAACGCGCCGAGATCCCCGCCGCCGAGCAGGCCGACGAGCCCGACGGGACCGCCCCCGCCGCGCTGCCCGCCCTGCGCGAG
>NZ_JBEZUT010000680.1:0-1371 GCF_040636595.1 Kitasatospora sp. NPDC036755 | reverse complement strand
GGCTTCGATCTCCCCGAGCTCCACCCGGAAACCGCGGAACTTCACCTGTCGGTCGACTCGATCGACATACTCCAGGACGCCGTCGGTGGTGTGCCCCGGCACCCTGGTCACCGGCCCCGTCCCGGCCGACCGGCCTGGTGCCGGCCGTCCGGGTCCGGAGGCCCGGTCGCCTGGCGGCGACACGGTCACCCGGTGGCGCTGGTGGCCGGCCCGGGGTCCGGTGCGGTGCCGGGCCTGTCCGCCGGGCACCGCGCCGCCCGGTCGGGTCCGGCCCGTCCGCTGGGTCCGGTCCGGGGGGTGTTTTCCCCTTACGCCCTCGTGGTCCTGCCCGGCTTGCTGCCGGGCAGGACCACGAGGGCGTACGCGTGCCCGGGGGCAGTGCGGACAGTCCGGGTGGCCGGCCGCGAAGGGGCAGGACGGGCGGGCGGTCGCGGTGCCTGGCCCGGGTGGCTCGGGGCGGGGTGTTCCGGTTCTGCCGTGTGTGCTCGGGCGGGTGGGCCGGTGGGGTGGCCGCCGGGCCGGGCCGGGGGGTGGGTGTGCGGCGGCCCGCCCCGCCCCTCTGCCGGTGGCGCCCTCGGGGGGCGGGTCGGGCTGGGGGTGCGGGGCGGGCCGTCGTGACGCGGCCGGGTGCGGGGCCGCGGGGTGCGCGGCGGTGAGCGCGGCGCGGGGTGGGTCAGTTGAGGGCGGCGAGCGCGGCCTCGTAGTTCGGCTCGTCGGCGATCTCCGCGACCAGCTCGGTGTGCAGGACGGTGTCGTTCTCGTCCAGGACGACGACGGCGCGGGCGGTCAGGCCGGCCAGCGGGCCGTCGGCGATCGCGACGCCGTAGACGTCGTGGAAGTCCCGGCCGCGCAGGGTGGAGAGGGTCTTGACGTTCTCCAGGCCCTCGGCGCCGCAGAACCGGGCCTGCGCGAACGGCAGGTCGGCCGAGACGCACAGCACGACGGTGTTGTCGAGCGCGGCGGCCTTGGTGTTGAACGTGCGCACCGAGGTCGCGCAGGTCGGGGTGTCGATGCTGGGGAAGATGTTCAGGACCTTGCGGCGGCCCGCGAAGTCCTTCAGCGACACGTCCGCGAGCCCCTCGCCGACCAGCGTGAACGCGGGTGCCTGGCTGCCGGCGGCGGGCAGCGCGCCACCGACCTGCACCGGGTTCCCCTTCAGGGTGACCTGAGCCATGAAAAGCCTCCTACCAGCGGTATACGGGATGCAACGCCGCCGATCCTACTGCCCGCCCCCACCCCCGCCGGGAGGCGGCCGCCGATCCCCGTCCCCGCCGCGGTCGGATCCCCAGGCTCGTCTATGGTGGTAGATCGTTCGTTTGATCCATTTGACTGGCGCCCTACTCCCATCTGGCGCCCTTGGCGCGTTCCGGC
>NZ_JBEZUT010000679.1:0-1380 GCF_040636595.1 Kitasatospora sp. NPDC036755 | reverse complement strand
TCATGCTGCGCACCAGCTGCGGCACGAAGACCGCGTTCAGCGCGCCGCCGCCGATCAGGATGTACAGCAGGGTCGGCAGGGTGTTCGCGGCGTTGCCGGCCCACCGCAAGGCCCGCAACGCCGCGCTGGCCGGACCGTTCGCGCTGGTCTGCCTGTTCACCGGGTTCCACTGGATCGCCCTGGTGATCGGGGCGCTCGGCATCGTCTGGGGCGTCGGCGCGCTGCGCGGCCGGCGGCCGGCCCCGGCCGCCGGCGCGGTCGCCGGGCCGGGCGGGCCGTTCCCCACGGCCCCGGCGCCGAACCCGCTCACCCCGGCCGCGCTCGCCGGCATCCTGACCGGCGCGATGACCATCGTGGTCGCCGCCACGGTGATCGGCCTCGGGTACCACTACCGCGACTACGTCACCTGCGTCCAGGACTCGCTGACCAGCGTCGGCGCCCAGAACTGCGACCGGTACGCGCCGCAGTGGTACGTGGACTTCACCGGGAACACCGAGTGACCTGGTAGCCGGGCCGCGCGAACGGGGCGGGCACGGCGCCGGTCAGTCGTCCGGGACCGCCCGGCCGTCCGGGAGCCGGTCCTCGAGGCCCGGATCGTCGAGGTCCACGTCGTCGGCACTCCCGATGCCCGGTCCGGAGAGCCGCAGCACGAGGGCGTACGTACGGGCGCGCAGCACCAGCGCGCTCCGGCGGGCCTGCCGCGCGAGCCGGGCGCGCACGCCCACGCCGTCCGCCGGGCCCAGCAGGCGGTACCGGACCAGCAGCGCGCCCGGGACGGCGACCAGCGCGATCCAGCCCGCCGCCACCGGGCCCGTCCACGGCATCGGCCCCACCCAGGCCAGCCGCTCCGCCGCCAGCGCCCCGCCCGACAGCCAGCCCAGCACCGCCGTCCCGGCCCCGACCGACAGCGCCGCCGCCAGCGCGGCCACCGCCGTCGCGGCCGGCGGCCAGGACTCGGGCCGCTCCCCCGAACCGGCCCCCGGAAGCCTCCGGCCCGCCGCCGCCCGGCCCAGCAGCACCGCCGGCACCACCCCGGCCAACAGCGGCAGGGCCGACGCCGCGAGCCGCCAGCCGCCCGGCCCGTCCGCCGGCAGCAGGACGAACAGCGGGAACTCGGGCACCGGGCCCAGCACCGTGCCGGCCGGCGACACCACCGTCCCGGCACCCACCGCGAAGCCCGGCCCCAGCGCGTACGCCGTGCCCCACAGCACCGCGTTCGGCAGCAGGGCCAGCACGAGCAGCAGCAGCCCCGACAGGGCGGCGGGACCGCTCCCCAGCAGCGCCGCCCCGCGCCCGCCGCCGGCCACCGAGATCTGAAGAGCACACTACTGAACTACATACACACTCCTAAGCATCTCGTAAGCCTGGTTCTGGTTGAAA
>NZ_JBEZUT010000678.1:0-1382 GCF_040636595.1 Kitasatospora sp. NPDC036755 | reverse complement strand
TCGCGGGCCTCGCGGAGAAAGGCCCCGAACTCAGCCGCCGGGGAAGCCTGAGGGTCAAGTTCACGCTTGTTCAAAGCTACTCATCCTACCAATCAGCCCGGGCGGGACCCGGCCGGCAGGGACCACGAGACGACGGGCACGGGCGAGGCGGCGGTCGACGTGGCGGGCTGTGGACCCACCGACCAGCCCGGGCTCGGGCCCGGGCCCGGGCCCGAGCCCGGGCCCGAGCCCGGCGAGGACGCGAGGGTGGGCGGCTGCGCCGGGGCGGGCCGCGGGGGCCGGGAGGGCGCGGGGAGCCGCTGGATCGCCGGGGCGGCCTGCGACACCGGGACACCCGGGGCCGTCACGGGCCTGAGCCGGACGACCGGCGGGCGCGCGGCGGAGGCCGGCGTGGCGGCCCCGCGCGGAGCCGGGCGACCCGGGCTCGTGGCGCCGGGCCGGGGCAGTGCCGGGGCGCCGGTGCCCGGGGCTGCCGCACCGGGCAGCAGACCGGACGACACCGGCGACGGGTACGCGGGTGCGGCCGCGGTCGGGGCGGTGCCGCCGGACACCGGCGGACCCCCTGTCACCGACGGGCGGGCGACCCGGTCCGGCGACCGGCGCGAGAAGGCACGCTGCACGGCGGCCACGACCCCGCGCGGCGCGGCCGTCCCCGGGGCGGGGAGCTGCCCCGCGCCCGTCCACGCGGCGGAACCCCCGGACGCCGAGCTGCCGACTGCCGAACTCCCGGCCGCCGGTCCGCCGCCCCGGGCACCCGGCGGGCGCCGGTCCGGTGAGAGTGCACGTCGCGGAGCGGTGGCCGCCGCCGACGGCGCGCTGTCCGGCTGGGACGCGAGCGCGTTGGGCCACACGGCCCGGACCACGGGCGGCGTCGACGCCGGGCGGGCGCCGGCCGAGGCGGCAGCGGCGGGCACGGACGGTGCCGGCGGGGTGGCGAGGGAGACCGTCATCCGGCGGTCGCCGAGCAACCCGCGCCGTGTGCCGGTGCGTTGGACGGCCCGCTGCACGCCCAGGCCGCCCAGGACCGGACGGGCGGGAACCGTCACGACGGGCACCGGCCCGGTGCCGTGCCCGGGCGGGGCGCTCGACGGGCGCGGCCGGGGACCGGCCGGGCGGCCGACGGCCCCCGGCGTCCGCTCGGGGCCGCCGCTGCCACTGCTGTCGCTGCCGGACGGCGCTGCGGCGGGGCCACCCGCCGTCCCCTGCGGGGCTGCGGAGGACAGGGGCCGTCCGGCGGCCGGCCCGCGCCTGCGGCGTTCCGCACCCGGGCGGACACCGCTGCCACCGGCAGACGGGGCGGCCGGGGTGGGCGGGGTGGGCGGGGCGGTCGCGGCGGTCGGACCCGCCGAGCGCCCGTCCTGGCCGCTCCGGATCGGGGAAAC
>NZ_JBEZUT010000677.1:0-1394 GCF_040636595.1 Kitasatospora sp. NPDC036755 | reverse complement strand
CTGAGGACAAGCCCTCGGCCTATTAGTACCGGTCAACTCCACCCCTCACAGGGCTTCCATATCCGGCCTATCAACCCAGTCGTCTACTGGGAGCCTTACCCTCTCAAGGAGGTGGGAGTGCTCATCTCGAAGCAGGCTTCCCGCTTAGATGCTTTCAGCGGTTATCCCTCCCGAACGTAGCCAACCAGCCATGCCCTTGGCAGGACAACTGGCACACCAGAGGTTCGTCCGTCCCGGTCCTCTCGTACTAGGGACAGCCCTTCTCAACACTCCTACGCGCACAGCGGATAGGGACCGAACTGTCTCACGACGTTCTAAACCCAGCTCGCGTACCGCTTTAATGGGCGAACAGCCCAACCCTTGGGACCTACTCCAGCCCCAGGATGCGACGAGCCGACATCGAGGTGCCAAACCATCCCGTCGATATGGACTCTTGGGGAAGATCAGCCTGTTATCCCCGGGGTACCTTTTATCCGTTGAGCGACGGCGCTTCCACAAGCCACCGCCGGATCACTAGTCCCTACTTTCGTACCTGCTCGACCCGTCAGTCTCACAGTCAAGCTCCCTTGTGCACTTACACTCAACACCTGATTGCCAACCAGGCTGAGGGAACCTTTGGGCGCCTCCGTTACCCTTTAGGAGGCAACCGCCCCAGTTAAACTACCCACCAGACACTGTCCCTGATCCGGATCACGGACCCAGGTTAGACATCCAGCACGACCAGAGTGGTATTTCAACGGCGACTCCACAACAACTGGCGTTGCTGCTTCACAGTCTCCCACCTATCCTACACAAGCCGAACCGAACACCAATATCAAGCTATAGTAAAGGTCCCGGGGTCTTTCCGTCCTGCTGCGCGAAACGAGCATCTTTACTCGTAATGCAATTTCACCGGGCCTATGGTTGAGACAGTCGAGAAGTCGTTACGCCATTCGTGCAGGTCGGAACTTACCCGACAAGGAATTTCGCTACCTTAGGATGGTTATAGTTACCACCGCCGTTTACTGGCGCTTAAGTTCTCAGCTTCGCCCCGACGAATCAGAGCTAACCGGTCCCCTTAACGTTCCAGCACCGGGCAGGCGTCAGTCCGTATACATCGCCTTACGGCTTCGCACGGACCTGTGTTTTTAGTAAACAGTCGCTTCTCGCTGGTCTCTGCGGCCACCCCCAGCTCGGAGTGCAAGACTCGTCACCAGGAATGGCCCCCCTTCTCCCGAAGTTACGGGGGCATTTTGCCGAGTTCCTTAACCATAGTTCACCCGAACGCCTCGGTATTCTCTACCTGACCACCTGAGTCGGTTTGGGGTACGGGCCGCCATGAAACTCGCTAGAGGCTTTTCTCGACAGCATAGGATCATCCACTTCACCACAATCGGCTCGGCATCAGGTCTCAG
>NZ_JBEZUT010000676.1:0-1398 GCF_040636595.1 Kitasatospora sp. NPDC036755 | reverse complement strand
AAGCTGCGCGCCCTGGGCCTGACCCCGGTCCTGCTCACCGGCGACAACCGGGCGGTCGCCGAGGCGGTCGCCGCCGAGGTCGGCATCGCGCCGGAACATGTGATCGCCGAGGTCATGCCGCAGGACAAGGTCGACACCGTCAAGCGGCTGCAGGCCGAGGGCAAGGTCGTGGCGATGGTCGGCGACGGCGTCAACGACGCCGCCGCCCTCGCCCAGGCCGACCTGGGCCTGGCGATGGGCACCGGCACCGACGCCGCCATCGAGGCCGGCGACCTCACCCTGGTCCGCGGTGACCTGCTGGCCGCGGCGGACGCCATCCGGCTCTCCCGCCGCACCCTGAGCACCATCAAGAGCAACCTGTTCTGGGCCTTCGGCTACAACGTCGCCGCCCTGCCGCTGGCCGCGGCCGGCCTGCTCAACCCGATGATCGCGGGGGCCGCGATGGCCTTCTCCTCGGTCTTCGTGGTCGGCAACAGCCTCCGGCTGCGCCGCTTCCGCTGAACGGCCCCTCCGCCGGACCCGTCCGCTCCCCGGACCCGGTCCCTCCGCCGGACCGAGGCCCCGGAACCGACACCGGTTCCGGGGCCTCGGCGCGTCCGGGGCCGCGAACGCGGACGGCCCCGGACGAGCGCCACCGGGCCCGCCGCACCCGCCACCGGGCCCGGAGCACCCGCCGCCGGAGACCCTGGCCGACCGGCGCGGATCGGCCGGGGGTTAGAGTCCGACCCATGGACGAAGACACCGCGCTCTGGCACCGGATCGCCGACCTCCTGCCGGAGGACGCCGCCCGGGGCGTCAAGGACTGCTGGGCGATCGGGGAGCAGGAGAGCGGGCTCGGCCTGCTGATCGAGGGCCTGCTGGCCCGCCAGGTCCCGCTCGGCGGCGCGGACCGCGCGCAGATCTCCGTGCTGGCCGAGGAGTGGGGCGAGCGCGAGCGGCTCGCCCCCGGGCTCCTGCGCTGCCCGGGCGACGGCGTGCCCGCCCCGGTGCGGCTGCTGGAGGGCGAGCGCGACGAGGCCGAGGTGCTGACGGGCTGGAGCGAGCCGGAGCTGGCCGGCCTGGTGCTGGTGCCGTGGATCGGCTGCACCCGCTGCGGCCGGACACTGTTGCGCGCCCACAGCTGGGAGTCCTGGGACGACTTCTCGTACCTCGCCGAGTGCTACGTGATCAGCACACCGGAGGGCGACCGGGCGGAGCGGATCCACCCGCGGGGCGCCGCCGGAGCGGCCTTCGCCGAACTCCTCCACGGCTGCCCGGTCGACACGCCCTGACCCGGCACGGACCCGCCAGACACGCCCTAGCCCCAATGCCGGTGACTTTGTGGTCCATGCCTCGTTGGTCGTGGTGTGGCGAGGGTGGGGCAGGTCAAGTCGCCTGCGGGTGAGCGGTTGTCGGACC
>NZ_JBEZUT010000675.1:0-1407 GCF_040636595.1 Kitasatospora sp. NPDC036755 | reverse complement strand
GAGAGGCGGCGGGCGAGCCGCGGGGCGGAGGGCCGGGCGGCGGCCGCGCGCTGCACGTCGGCTCCGTCCGCCCCGAGTGCCGGGGCCTGGCCCGGGCCGCCGTCCGGCTGGACGCCCCCGAGGTCGCCCGCATCCTCCACGACGCCGTCACCGCGCTCGGCACCATCGAAGCCTGGACCGAGGTGATGCTGCCGGCGCTCCGCGCGGTCGGCCGCAAGTGGGCCTCGGACGGCGAGCAGTACGTCGAGGTCGAACACCTCCTCTCCTGGCACGTCTCCACCGCCCTGCGGACCACCGCCGTCCGCCCCACCACCCTGCGGGCCGTCCCGCCCGTGCTGCTCGCGGCCATGCCGGCCGAGCAGCACACCCTGCCGCTGGACGCCGTCGCCGCGGGGCTCACCGAGCGCACCCTGCCGTTCCGGATGCTCGGCGCGGCCGTCCCGCCCCGCGCGCTGCTGGACGCCGTCCGCCGGACCGGCCCGAGTGCCGTGATGCTCTGGTCCC
This sequence comes from Kitasatospora sp. NPDC036755, assembly GCF_040636595.1. NCBI lineage: Bacteria > Bacillati > Actinomycetota > Actinomycetes > Kitasatosporales > Streptomycetaceae > Kitasatospora > Kitasatospora sp. NPDC036755. Next base: position 903 of record NZ_JBEZUT010000675.1, on the reverse strand, counting down.
AGAGCCCCGAGACCAGCGAGCCCGAGCTGGTCCGGGAGGTCGTCCGCACCGCCTGGGGCGCCCGCGGCTCCCGCGGCCACGCCCTCGTCCTCGCCGCCGGCCCCGGCTGGCGCCGCACCGACCGCCTGGAGGGCACCGCGGGCCCGCGCACCCTGCTCAGCGCCCTCGACCTCCTCGAACGGACGGTGACCGCCTGACCGCCTGACCGCCTGCCCCCGTCAGGCGGTCGGCGTGGGGCTCGGCCGGGCGCTGCCCGTGTTGGGAAGCCGCCTTCCGCGCCCGGGGCGGCGGCTCGGCCGGCTCCCGGAGGACCTCGGCGCCGGGAACCGCGGGGCCTCGGGACACGGTGCTCCGGTCCTGACGCTGTCCCCCGTGGGGGTGAATCCCCGACCGCCTTCGCCACCCGGGCCGGAGCCCGGTCGGTCGGCCTCCCGCCACCGGGGCACGCGCCCTCGCGGAAGCCGGGCCCCGGTGATCCGTGCCGCCGCGGCCCGGCCCCCGGCCCTCCCCTGCGCACCTCGCCCAGCTCGACGCGGCACCGCCGACGCCGACCCGGCCCTCCGGCCGTGGCGGCCGCCGGAGCCCGGGACGGGGCAGACCGGGGCGAGGCACCGGCGTCCGCACCAGTGTGCGAACGCACTGACCGGAACTTTACGTGACGGTTCGGCTACGTTTCGCACCATGTCGTCGGGTGCGGGACACGAGTGGGGCCGGTCGGCCTCCTGGGCGCGGGCGCTGCTGGTCGCGGTGCTGACCGTGCTGCTCCTGCACGCGGTGGGCTGCGCCCACGGCCCCTCGGCCGCTCGCGCTACACCCTCTGGCAGCACCACCAGCTCGGCGAGATCCTCGACGAGCAGCTGACGTACTGGCGTGACGTGCTGGGCGAGCTGCCGCAGGAGCTTG
>NZ_JBEZUT010000674.1:0-1410 GCF_040636595.1 Kitasatospora sp. NPDC036755 | reverse complement strand
ACGCCTACGCCCACCAGGAACTCCCCTTCGAGCGCATCGTCGAAGCCGTCAACCCCACCCGCTCCACCGCCCGCCACCCCCTCTTCCAGACCATGATCCTGCTCCAGAACACCGGTGACGGGGTCTACGAGTTCGCCGGCGCCACCGCCGAGCCACACCCGCTGGACCACCGGATCGCCAAGTTCGACCTGACCCTCGGGCTCACCGAGGCGTACGACGACGAGGGCGTCCCGGCCGGCATCAGCGCCGAGTTCGAGTACGCCACCGACCTGTACGACCGCACCACCGTCGAGGCGATGAGCCGGAGCTTCCTGCGGCTGCTGGAGGCCGTCACCGCCGAGCCGGACGCCCCCGTCGGCCGGGCCGAACTGCTCGGCCCCGAGGAGTACGACCGCATCCTCACCGAGTGGAGCACCGCCGTCCCGGCCGGGCTCTGGCAGGAGCTGGCGGCGGCCGACGACGGCGCCGGACGCACCGCGTACGTGCTGGACGAGGACCTGCGGCCGGTCCCGGCGGGCGTGCTCGGCGACGTCTACCTCGCCTCCGGCACCCTCGCCGTCAAGGCTCCCGCCGCACCGCACACCGCCGCCGAGCGCTACGTGGCGGACCCGTACGGCGGCCCCGGCGCGCTGATGTACCGCACCGGCCGCCTCGGCCGCTGGCACGCGGAGGGCCGGCTGGACCTGCGGGCGCCCGCCGTCCCGGCCGGGCCGGAGCCCGTGGCCGCCGCCGAGGCCCCGCGCCGCAACGGGCCGCGCACCCCGGTCGAGGAGGTGCTGTGCGCCCTGTTCGCCGAGGCGCTGGAGCTGCCCGAGGTCGGCGTGCACGACAACTTCTTCGCCCTGGGCGGCTATTCGCTGATGGCCACCAGGCTGACCAGCCGGATCCGCGCGGTGCTGGGCGCCGAGCTCGGCATCCGCACGCTCTTCGCCAACCCCACGGTGGCCGGCGTCTCGGCCGCCCTGCGGGACGGCGGCGCCCGGCGCCCGGCCCTGACCGCCGCCACCGTCCGGCCCGAGCCGCTGCCGCTCTCCTACGCCCAGCAGCGCCTCTGGTTCCTCGGCGAGTGGGAGCAGGGCGGTTCGGCGTACAGCATCCCGCTGGCGCTGCGGCTGCGCGGCCGGCTCGACCGGCCCGCGCTGCGGGCCGCGCTGAACGACCTCGCCGGACGGCACGAGGCGCTGCGCACCCGCTACCCGTCCACGGCCGGTGAGCCGTACCAGGAGATCCTCGCGCGCACCGGGATCCCGCTGCTCACGGCCGTCGTGCCGGAGGCCGAGCTGGACGACCGGCTCGCCGCCGCGGCCGCCCACCGCTTCGACCTCGCCACCGACATCCCGTTCCGCGCCGAGCTGCTGGAGCTCACGGAGGACGACCACGTCCTCGTCCTGGTGCTGCACCACATCGCCG
>NZ_JBEZUT010000673.1:0-1432 GCF_040636595.1 Kitasatospora sp. NPDC036755 | reverse complement strand
GTCGACCGCGGGGCCCCTTCGCATTGTCCGGCTACGTGCCGAAGGCGCTCTCCGCAGTGCTCGCCAGCTCCGCCGCCAGGTCCTCCGATCGGGTGGTGCTTCCGGTGGTTGTTCGCGCTTCGCGTGCGGCTCCGTGCGTGCCGCCGTGCTGACGCAGCCGGACGGCGGACCGTAGTGAGCAGGAGCGGTCCTGAGACTCGGCAGCCGCGAAGGCCGAGACGAACAAACAGAGGACGTGTGGCTGGTCGGGGAGCGGGGGCCGCCGTCCGGCGCGGGGCGCCGGACGGCTCGGTGCTCTCCGCCGGCGGGTGCCGAGCGCGCGGGCTGGAGGGGTGACCGTGCGATGGTCAATGTCAATAAGTCGGTATTTCGGATCTCCGGCAGGGAACAGCGAAGGGGCCCCGGCGCTGGCCAGGGCCCCTCTCTCGCTGACCAGGAGTCAGCCGCCGTGCGGAGGCAGTACCCGTTCGGCGTGCGCGACCAGCTGCCGGACCCGGGCCTGGTCGAACCCCGGCACCGGGGCGAGGTTGCGCAGGATGCTGCGGACCCGCTTGGCCGGCACCACCGTGACGTCCTCCAGCATCACCACCCCTCCGGGCACCGCGGCCCCGTGGACGGCGACGACGGCCCGCACTGGCACCCCGAGCGCACGGGCCGCCTGCCGGGCCTCCCACGCCGCGGTCTGCAACGTCTTCGTCTGGTCGTACCGGCCGTAGAAGAGCTGGCCGCCGTCGACCCGCAGCCGGGACTTGGTGCTCTGCCAGTTCTTTGTGTCGACCATGACGGCCCCGGCCGGGCCGATCAGCAGGTGGTCCAGGTTCGCGCGGCTGCCGGGCACCGTCCGGTCGTGCAGCGCCGTCCAGCCGTCCCGCTGCAGCGGGATCAGCATCTCCGCCGTCCGGCGCTCGCCCGCCGCCCCCTTCGTCCAGCTGTTCTCCGCCGACCCCGGCCGGTACACCCGGCGAGCCGCCGCCGCGACGAACGCGAGGACCAGGACCAGCGCGAGCCAGCCCGTCGCCCCGACGAGCACGGCGACGACCAGGCCGCCGACCGCCGCCGCCGGAAGCGCCCAACGGGCGGTCGCGTGCTGGCGTACCCGTACGGCGTCGCGCTGGCCGCGGCCCATCCTCTCCGCCGAGGCCCCCGCCCCTGCCTGCCGCCGTGGAATCCGTGACATCTGTTCCCCTCCCGATCCCGATCGCTGCTGTCCGGCGGGACGCTGCCCGCCGGACACATGGCCTACTCCCGGCACCCAGGCGCGGGCCTCTCCCTACTCACTCGGGCTGGTGGTCCCACAGGTTGACCGTCCCCCGCACCCGCAGGGGCTTGTCCGCCGGTCCCCTGACGTGCCCGGGCACGATCCGGTCTTCGTGCTCGCACCCGCCGTCCTCATGCGCCCTGGGGTTGAGGCAGGTGTACCTGCGGTACGGGC
>NZ_JBEZUT010000672.1:0-1437 GCF_040636595.1 Kitasatospora sp. NPDC036755 | reverse complement strand
GTACCAACCACGGCCCATCCGCGGGGTGCGCGGCGGGGGAACGGTCGCGGTTCGCATGGTTCCTGTCCTGGCTTGCCTTCGGGGCCGGGGACACGCTGGCCGCCGAGGCCGAGCACCATCGCGGCGGCCGGGTACCAGTCCAGCAGCGGGCGGCGGCCCTCCTCGGGGCCCGGGTCGTCGGCCCGGCGGACCACCGGGCACAGCGAGAAGTACGGGCGGATCATCACACCGATCAGCGCCTGGGCAGGCAGGCCGAAGCTGTACACCCGGATGACGGCGGCGGTGGCGGCGGTGTCGTGCGGGCCGAAGGCGCCGCGCTCGAACAGCAGCGACACCACCGAGGGGGCGCAGGCCATCAGGAAGGCGGTGCCGAGCAGGACGACCGCCGCCGCCTGGCCGAGGTCCTTCTCCACCCGGTCGCGGGCGGCGGTGAGGTCCCCGGCCGCCAGCGCCCGGGCGACCAGCGGGAAGGTGACGGTGCAGATCAGGATGCCCGCCGTCATGGCGAGTTGGGAGACCTTGGCGGCGTAGTTGAGGTGCGAGATGGTGCCGGGCGGCAGGGCCGAGCCGAGGTAGCGCTCGACGAAGACCTGGGACTGGCGGGTGAGCGTGAAGGCGGCCACCGGCAGCAGGGCGAGCGGCATCAGCACCAGGGCCCGGCGCGAGCGGCGGCCGAGGCCGGCGCCGGGCGGGCCCTGGCCCAGCCGGCGCAGGAAGGGGCCGACCAGCAGGCCGGCCATCAGCAGGCTGCCGGCCGCGACGCCGAGGGCGGCGGAGCGCACGCCGAGGTGGGAGTGGAGGCAGAGCAGGACGGTGAGGATGCCCAGGTTGTAGGCGACGTAGATGCCGGCCGGGGCGGTGAAGCGGTGGTGGGCGCGCAGTGCGGCGGCCAGGTAGCCGGCCACCCCGAAGGGCAGCACGGTGACCGCGGTGATCCGGGTGCAGGTGACGGCGAGCGCGGGGTCGGGGAGGCCGGGGGCGAGCAGCCCGACCAGGTGCGGGGCGCCCAGGGCGACGGCCAGGGCGAGGCCGCTGAGCGCCAGCAGCAGCCAGGGCAGGGTGGCGCAGACCAGCTGGCGGACCGGGTCCGGGGCGTCCGGGTCCTCCTCGCGCAGCACCAGGGCGAGGGCGAAGGCGGGCACCATGAGGAACGACATGGCGTCCTCGATCAGCAGCGGCGCCGCGGTCTCGGGGACGGTCCAGGCGACCAGGAAGGCGTCGGTGCCCTGGTTGGCGCCGAAGTAGCGGGCCAGCAGGAGGTCGCGCAGCAGGCCGAGGCCGGAGCCGGCGGCGCTGAGCACGGCGGTGATGCCGAAGGCCTTCGCCAGGAAGCCGCGCCGCGGCTCCTTGACCGGCACCTTCACGGAGATGGTGCCGGACTTGGCGAAGGTGAGGTCGAGCTCCAGCTCGTCGCCGAGCGACGGGGCCTTCTGCCAT
>NZ_JBEZUT010000671.1:0-1456 GCF_040636595.1 Kitasatospora sp. NPDC036755 | reverse complement strand
CCGGCCGAGGGCTGGACGGCGGCCTCCGGCTGCCCGGGCTGTCCGGTCTCGGGCGTGCCGGTGACGGCGGCGGCCTCCTCCGTCGCCGCGGGCGCGGTGGCGCCGGCTTCGGCGGGTGCCGCGGCTGCCTCCGGGGCGGCGGCCTCGGGCGCGGCCCTCTCGGCCCCGGGCTGCCCGGCCGGTTGCGGGGCCTGCGGGGCCTGCTGTTCGTCCCGCTGCCCGGTGCGGTCCCCGTCGCCGGCCTTGCCGTCCTCGGCGTCCTTTCCGTCCTTGCCGTCCTTGGCGTCCTTGGTGCCCTTGTCGTTCTCGCCGTGCGCGGTGTCCTCGGTGTCCTCGGTGTCCTGCCGGTCCGTGGTGCTGTCGGTGTCCCCGCCGTTCTCGCCGTCCCGGCCCCCGCGGTGCTTGCGCCGCCGCTTCGGGCCGTCCGGCCGCTCGGCCTCCTCGTCCGCCCGCCGGTCCTGCTCATCGGTCGGGGAGCCGTGCTGCGGCCCGTCGTCGCGCTCGCGTTCGTCGCCGGTCCGCTCGGCCGTGCCGGTGACGGGTTCGGGTGTCAGTGCGCCGTCCGCGTCGGCCGGGCGGTGTTCGGCGTCCTCGACCAGTTCCAGCACCCGGGTGTGGTCCGAGGAGGGCATCCGGTCTGCCAGCCGGTCGAGTACGGAGGCCTGCAACTCCGGTGCGAAGCGCGCCAGTTGCAGACGGACTCGGCCGGAGGAGTCGGTCGGGTCGCCGCGCAGCGAGCGCAGGATGCCGGCCGCCAGCCGCTCGACCAGGGTGGCCGGGTCGAGCCGTTCGGTGCGGAACCGGTCGGCGTCGACGGTCGCGTAGCGCAGCCAGCCCGGGGTGGCGCTCGGCGTCACCGCCGCCGGACCGCCGTCGCGCGCGCCGTGCTCGGCCTCCCGTTCGACCGGGTCCTGCGGCAGGCTGACCGCGCCCAGGTCGCGGCCGGCCCGCAGGGCTCCGAGCGGGTTCGGGGCCTGGACGGTGTGCAGCAGCTCGTGGGCGAGCAGCCGTCGGCCGTCCTCGGCGGCCGGGCGGTACTTGCCCTCGCCGAAGAAGAGGTCCGGGCCGACGGCGACGGCGTCCGCGCCGATCAGCTCGGTCAGCGTGGCGGAGTCCCGGTCGGTGTGCACCCGGACCCGGCTGAGGTCGTGTCCGAGCCGCGCCTCCAGCTCCCGGCGCACGCCCGGGTCGAGCGGCTGGCCGGCGCCGGAGACGATCTCCTTCGGTTCGGGCGTCCGGGCCTTCGGCACCCGCGTCCTGCGGCGGGCGGCGTCCTGCCTGGCGTCGGGGGCGGAGTCCTTCGCGCCGGCGGCGAGTCGCGTCATGTCCACCTCCGCTCCGGCGGCCGGCCGGCGCGGGATCGCCGTAGTTGTGCAGCACGTAGGCGAACTCGACGCCGATCGCGCCGGCGCCCGCGATGATGATGCTCTCCGGCAGCTGCTCGGTGAGGATCTGC
>NZ_JBEZUT010000670.1:0-1461 GCF_040636595.1 Kitasatospora sp. NPDC036755 | reverse complement strand
GAGTCCGAAGCCGCACCGGCGACGGTGATCACCCCGGCGCTGCGGAAGTGGCGCCGCCGCCGGTACATGCAGAAGATCACCGACTCGGACAGATCCCGGGTGTGCGGCCGGAACGCCCTCGTCGCCGAGCTGGGTGTCCTCACCGCGCGGACGGAGGACGACGGGTCGACCGTGCGCGGCCAGCGGCTGTGCGGGTCGGTGTGGCTCTGCGCGTTCTGCGACGCTAAGAAGCGCGCCGAGAACACCCACCTGCTCACCACGGCTGGCCTGCGCTGGCTCGCCAAGGGCGGGACGTTCGTCGGCGCCGTCATGACGGTGCGCCACCGCAGGAAGCACACCCTCCAGGCCCTCGCCAACGCCCTGCTGGGCGGGCGGGAGATCATCGACAAGGCCACGGGCGAAGTCGTCCAGGCGAAGACGGCCGGCGGCTACGAGAAGATGTTCCGCACGCGCAACTTCCGTGAGGTGATCGGCCCTTCGGTCGGATACGTCGGCGCGGCCAAGAACCCGGAGGTCACCCGCTCGCAGGACGGCGGCTGGCACCTGCACCTCAACGCGGGGTTCTTCCTCGGCGGCAACCTCGTCGGCACCCCGGCCAGGGGCAGCGTCACCGACACCTACGTCCCCGACGAAGACGCCATCACCGCGTTCCAGAACTGGTTCCGGAACGCGTGGACGGCCGAGATCAAGAAGATCGAACCCGAATTCGAGCCGTCCACGTCCTGTGAGCGTCCCGGGTGCAAGTGCCGGGGCAAGGGCCACGGCGTGACCTTCATGAAGTTCCTGTCCGGGGACGAGGAGGCCCTGTTCAAGTACCTGACGAAGGACGGCAGCGAGCGCACTGACACCGTCAGCGCCGACCTGGACACGATGCAGTCCACCGCGGCCGAACTCGCCTACAGCGCCGCGAAGGACGGGCGCCGCAAGTCCATGACGCCCTTCCAGTTCCTCGACCGGCTGTGGGCCATCGAGGAGGACGGCATCGACCCGGACCTCGCACCCGGGTACGGAACGCCAGCTGACCTGCGCAAATGGTGGGCCGAGTACGAGGCCGAGATGCCCGGCCGACGCGCGTTCAAGATGACGCTGGGCCTCAGGCGGCACGCCGAGGTGACGGGCGAGGAGGAGAAGTACCGAGAGCTCGAACAGGAGAAGCGGCTGGTGGCCGGGGCGATCCTGACAGCCGACGCGCACCGGTTCGTCTCGGTGGTCGGCGGGGACTACCGGGTACAGGAAGAAGTCGCGGCCGGTCGTGAGACCGCCGTGCCCGAGCTGGTGGCCGAGATCGGCGGACGGCCGGAGCACGTGCGGGTGGTCGATGAGTCGGGATGCGAGGAGTACAAGGCGTCCCTGGTCTCGATGTTGAAGGCCAAGGCCAAGACCACGGCCGCGGGACCCCGCCCCCGACGACCTGGTGATCGCCACCAAGGTCGGCCCGGGCCGCGGCCCCGACGGCGAGTG
>NZ_JBEZUT010000669.1:0-1477 GCF_040636595.1 Kitasatospora sp. NPDC036755 | reverse complement strand
CATGGTGCGCTCCCTCCGTGGTTGGGCGGCTCAGGCCGCGGTGCGGACTCGTACGAGGTGGCGGGCGTAGGCCTCGGTGGTGAGGAAGGCGGGCCCGGCCGGCCCGGCGGCCTCTCCGGCGCCGGACTTCTTCCTGAACGCGGGCTTCTTCATCGCGGGCTTCTTCATCGCGGGTCAGTTCCCCGATCCGTGCTGGTGCGGGTACCGGCCGGGGCCGTTGGGGTCGTTCGGGTCGTAGTAGGGCTCGCCGCCCTGCTGCCCGGGCAGCCAGGGCTGCTGCGGCTGCTGCGGCTGCTGCTGGCTGCCGTCGTACCCCTGGGCGTCGTAGCCGTACGGCTGCTCGGCCTGGTACGGCTGCTGCTCGTAGCCCTGCTGCTGGTAGCCCTCGTAGCCGTGGCCGTCGTACGTCCGGCCGCCGTACGGCGCGGCGACCGGCTGCTGGGCCGCGTACTGGTCGTAGCTGTACGGGTCGGCCTGCTGGTACGCCTGGTACGGGTCGGTGAACTGCTCGGCGTCCTGGATCGCGGCGGCCGCCTGGACGGCTCCGGTCACCGGCTCGCCGACCGGCTGCGCCGGGATCGCGCCCGGCCGGTCGTACACCCCGGACTCGTCGTCACCGCCCTCGGCGCCGTCCGTGCCCTCGCCGCGCTCCGCCATCCGGCGGGCCCGGCGGCTGCCGGGGGCGGGGGCCTGCGCCTGGGCGGCGGCGGCCAGCGCCGCAGCGGCGACCGCCTCCTCGGGCAGGTCGTCGTCCTTGTGGCTGCGGCGGCCGGGCAGGGCCAGCACCAGGATGGTGAGGCCGAGCAGCACCTGGGCCCAGATCCAGCCGGTGTGGGCGGCGCCGTCCTCCCGGGTGACGGCCAGCTTGCCGCCGGCGGCCGGGAGCTTGAAGCCCTGCGCCCAGCCGTCGACGGTGGTGGGCTCCAGCGCGGTGCCGTTCACGGTGGCCTTCCACTCCGGGGCGGCGGACTCGGCGAGCCGCAGCACCCGGCCGTCGGGGCCGGCCGGGACGGTGGCGGACAGGTCGCGGGCCCCGGACGGGACGACCACCGGGGCCGCGCCCGGGGCGGTGATCACCGCGCGGACCGCGGGGGTGCCGTTGACCTGCCAGAGCGCGGCGGCACCGTCCTGGTTGGCCTTGACCAGGCCGGGGGTGGTGTCCAGGACGTCCTTGTAGACGTCGATCACCGGCTGCTGGACCAGCACGTAGGCGATGCCGTAGCCGGCCAGGGCACTCGCCTGGTCGGCGCCGGAGCCGGCCAGCAGGCTGCCGACCATCTTGTTCAGGCCGTCCTGGGTGCCGGTCGCCGGGTCGGTGGTGGACTCGGCCTGGCCGAGCGTCAGACCCGCGCCGCGCAGCACGGTGTAGCGGACCGAGCCGCCCGCCGGGCTGCTGGACCGCCTGGCCGAGCGAATACGGACGGACGGCGAGGCGGACTTCGCCTCCGTGGTCGCCGAGCAGCTGCCGATCGGCACC
>NZ_JBEZUT010000668.1:0-1482 GCF_040636595.1 Kitasatospora sp. NPDC036755 | reverse complement strand
CCGGGGCCGACCGGGTCGTCGCAGGTCACGGTGGTGCCGTCCGGCGCGAGCACGGTCGGGTTGGACACGTCCTGGGTGGCGACGATCTGCACGAGCAGCAGGTCCTTCTGCTGCGGCAGGGTGATGCCGAAGGCGGCGATCTCGCCCTGGCCGACGGCGCAGTTCGTCACCGTGCCGGGCTGGAGCGCCGCCGGGCACGGGTCGTTCGTGGCGGCCTCGCGCAGCTCGCGGGCGAGGGCGTCCTGGTCGGCCTTCCGGTCCGGCGCCGCGCTCGGGGCCGGGCTCGGGTTCGCGGTCGGGTTCGCGGTCGGGCTCGGGTCCGCCGGTGCGCCCGCCCGCGGCGAGGGGGCCGGCGTCGGCGCGGCCTCCACCGCCCCGGCCGGCGCGGTCTGGCCCACCAGCGAGGCCAGAACGGCCAGCAGGAGGGCTCCGGAGGCGGCTGCGGCTGCGCCCCGGCCTCGTTTCCGACGTACTCGTCTGCCGATCGGCAGCACGTTCATCCATTCCCCCCGGTTCGGGCAGGTCGTGCTCACGGAAACCACACATGTGGTCGAGCGGGCGGAGTCTAGCGGGACGCCCACGTGCCGTGCCATCCCATAACAGGGCGCTGACCAGCCCGTTCGGCGCCCCGGGCCGAGGCGGTGACCGGGCGGACCGACGTCCCCGCCGGAACCGGACGACTCGTCACCGTCCATGACACCGGGACGGCTCTGCCGTACCGTCCCTCCACGTGACCCCCGATCAGGCGCGCGTGAACCAGATCTTCCTTCCGGACACCTACGCCCGCGGCGTTCCGTACGAACTCCTGCGGGAACTGCGCGAATCCGCGCCCGTCTGCCGGGTCGAGGAGCCGTCGGTCGGCGGCTGGCCGGACGGGCCGGGGTACTGGGCGGTGCTGCGGCACGCGGACGTGAAGCACGTGCTGCGCAGCCCCGAGCTGTTCTCCTCGCACCTGGGCGCCACCCAGATCCGCGACCCCGACACCCCGGCGGACCTGGAGTTCGCCCGGGCGATGATGCTCAACCAGGATCCGCCGGACCACTCGCGGCTGCGCCGGATCGTCGCCGCGGCCTTCATTCCGCGGGCCCTGGCGGAGTTGGCGGAGGCGGTCGACGGCCGGGTGCGGGAGCTGGTCGAGGAGGTGCGGCCCGCGGGCGGCGCGGACTTCGTCCGGCTCGCCGCGGACCTGCCGGTGTGGACGCTGGCCCGGGTGATGGGTGTGCCGGAGCAGGACCGGGGGCTGCTGCTGGACTGGGCGAACCGGGTGATCGGCTACCAGGACGCCGACTACGCCCACTCCAGCACCGTCGAGCCCGCCCTGCTGACCGATCTCGGCCGCGCCGCGCTCGCCCACCGCCCCACCGTCCGGACCGGTCCGGACGGGCGGCCGGGCCCCCCCCCCGCCCCGATCGGAAGAGCACACCACAGAACACCATACACAAACCCAAGCAAAACCTAATACATGGTATGGTTGTAAATAGT
>NZ_JBEZUT010000667.1:0-1488 GCF_040636595.1 Kitasatospora sp. NPDC036755 | reverse complement strand
CGAGCACGCCGAGTACGGGCACTGGGAGCTCGACCGGTTGAGGCTGTTCCCCGACGGGAGCCGGACGGTCCGGCACCGGCCCGCCGCTCAGCCCAGCGCGGCCCGGACGGCGGCCGCCACCTCGCCCGCCCGCCCGGCGGTCAGCGGACGGCCCGCCCCGTCGGTCAGGTAGAACGAGTCGACGGCCTCCGCGCCGAGCGTGGAGACGTGCGCGGTGCGCACCCGCACGCCCGCCCCGTCCAGCGCCCGGCCGATCCGGTGCAGCAGCCCGGGGGCGTCGTGCGCGCGGACCTCCAGCACCGTCGCCGTCGCCGAGGCCACCGCGGGCGCCACCGCGACCATCGGCGGCGGGGTGGGGATGCCCCGGCGGCGCGGGGCGGCGGCGTCCCGCTCGGCGAGCCGGCGGGCGACGTCCAGCGAGCCGTCCAGCGCCCGGCGCAGGTCGGCCCGCAGCCGGGCCGCCTCCGGCAGCTCCCCGTACTCGGCCGCCACCCGCCAGGACAGCAGCAGCACCGGCCCGGCGCCCACCGGGTCCAGCTCGCGCAGCCCGGCCGAGCGGACGGCCAGCCGGTGCAGCGCGAGCACCCCGGCGGCCGTGCCGAGCAGCCCGGGCCGGTCCGGGACCGCCAGGTTCAGCTCGACGCCCATCGGCTCGGCGCCCACCGGCCCGCCCGGCCCCGACGCCTCGGACCGGGCCCGCAGCGACAGCGCGGGCTGCCCGGTGCGGGCGGCCTCGACCGCGAGCCGTTCCTGCTCCGCGGTCGGCGCCGTCTCCGCCGGCGGGGCGCCGGTACCGGCCAGCCGGCCGGCCACCCGGGCCACCAGGCCGTTCACCAGCGAGGCCCGCCAGCCGCTCCACGCGGCCGGGCCGGTGGCCAGCGCGTCGGCCTCGGTGAGCGCGTGCAGCAGTTCCAGCTCGGGCAGGGTGGCGACGACCTTGGTGACCGCCTCGACGGTGGCCGGGTCGTCCGGGGCCCGCCGGGTCGCGGTGTCCACCAGCATCAGGTGGTGGCGGACCAGCACCGCGAGGGTCTCGGTGTCCGCGGGGCCGAAGCCCATCCGGGCGCCGAGGTCGCGGACGATCACCTCGCCCGCCTCGCTGTGGTCCCCCGGCCAGCCCTTGCCGATGTCGTGCAGCAGCGCGGCGATCAGCAGCAGGTCCGGCCGGGCCACCCGGCGGGTCATCTCGGCGGCCCGCGCGGCCGTCTCGACCAGGTGCCGGTCCACCGTCCAGCGGTGCACCGCGTTGCGCTGCGGACGGCAGCGCACCCGTTCCCAGTCCGGCAGCAGCCGTCGGACCACTCCCTGCGCCTCCAGGGCCTCCCACACCGGTACGGCGGGCTCCCCCGCGCCCAGCAGGGTGACCAGCTGCTCGCGCGCCTCGTCCGGCCAGGGCACCGGCAGCGGGCGGCACTCGGCGGCCAGCCGGCGCACCGTGGCGTGGGAGAGGGCCAGCCCGTTCTGCGCGGCGGCGGCCGCGGCGCGCAG
>NZ_JBEZUT010000666.1:0-1494 GCF_040636595.1 Kitasatospora sp. NPDC036755 | reverse complement strand
GCCCGGGCGAGGGGGCGCCGGGCGCGGGCGCTCCGCACACGGGGCCGTCGAGCGTCACGGGGGCTCCGCCCGCCGCAGCCGCCGTCGTCGCCGCCACCACCGCCGCTGTCGGCGCGAACGCCTCCACGCCGGTGTAGCCCGAATCCGTCGTGCGGGTGACGGTGCCTCGGCCGTACGTCATGGCCGCCCGGGCGGTGGCCTGGCCCCTGTGCTCACCGGGCTGGACCCGCAGGGTCGCCGTGCAGACGACAGTGGTTCCCGGGCCGAGCCGAGGGAGGTTCTCGGCTCCGCCCGGGCAGCGCGGTTCGACGCCGGGGGCGAGGGTGTCGGTGATCCGCACGTCGGCCACCGGTGTTTCGCCGTCGTTGCGCAGCGCGTAACTCACCCTGACCTCGTCACCGGTTCCCACCGCCGGGGCACCGGGTCGGCCGTCGACCGTCACCGACAGCGCCAACCCGCCGGCGCCCGGTCCGCCACGCGGGTGTGCGGCGACGGAGCCCGCAGCGGCCACTGCCAGGACGCCGGCCGCCGCACAGAAGGACAATTTCCATCCAGGCATACAAGCTACTTATTGTCTGCGAGCGGCCCGGCCCCAGCCGACACGCCTTCCATCGGGCTCCGATCCACGCCGATCACCCGACCAGGCCAACGAGAGCGGAGCCGCCACGGGACTGCCGGCAGAAGGGGCGACGGCCCGCACCACGCGGTGCAGGCCGTCGCCCACCCGCACAACCCCGCCCGAACGATGTGAACCAGCAGGTCAGAGCATGCGCTGACCTGCCCGGCCACAGACATCCGGAACAGGATTCAGGGCCGGGCGGCCGGGCAGTCGGTGTCCTGAACGGGGAGAACACCGTCCAGGAGGTAGCGGTCGACGGCGGTGTCCACGCAGGCGTCGCGCGGCGCGAACAGGCCCGCGTAGACGGTGTGCCGGAAGGCGCCGCGCAGGGTCACCAGGCGGGAGCCGGTCAGCGCACGGTGGGCGGAGAGTTGGCCGGGGTAGGTGGCGGCCGGGTCGCCGTCGGCGCCGACCAGCAGGACCGGCACGGCGTTGCGCACCCGGGCGGGCGGTTCGGCGGGCTCCGCGGGCCAGAAGGTGCAGGGCGTGAGGTTGCGGGTGAGCGGGCCGAACAGCGGCTCGTCGGCGCGGTGGGCCTGGATGTCGCGGTAGTAGGCGAGCGGATCGCGCGAGGCGGCGCGGTCGGCGCACATGATCGCGGTCTGCACGGCGGCGTAGCCGCCCACATCGGGGGCCGTCAGACCGCTCAGCACCGCTTCCAGCAGTGCGGTCGGCTCCGCCGGACGACCCTCGGCGGCGTCGGCCAGGACGCGCACCAGCGCGGAGAACTCCTCGTAGGCGGCGGCGTCGTCCCCGGCCGCCACCGTCCACAGCACCTGCGGCAGGGCCCGGGCGATGCCCAGGCTGCGGCCGCCGTTCCCGGCGATCGCCGGCCTGTACGCCTGCCCGACGGTGGTCAACAACGTCGAGTCGAT
>NZ_JBEZUT010000665.1:0-1513 GCF_040636595.1 Kitasatospora sp. NPDC036755 | reverse complement strand
GGGTCCACGGCTGGTCGGTGCCCTCCGGGCGGGCGTGCACCCGGACGGTCCGCTGCCCCGGCTCCTGCCCGGGGGCGACGGTGACCCGCAGCTGCGCGCCGCCCTCCGGCAGCGCGGGGAGGGACTCCACGGCGAGGTCGACCGGGCCGCTGTGGCCGAGGTGCGCGGCGGCGGCGAGGGCCAGTTCGGCGAGCAGGCTCGCGGGCACCACCGCGGCGTCCAGCAGCCGGTGGTCGGCGAGCCAGGGCTGGGTGCCGGGGGAGAGCCGGCCGGCCAGCACGGTGAGGTCGCCGTCCGGCTCCTCGACGGCGGCGCCCAGCAGGGGGTGGCGGGCGGCGGTGAGGCCGGCGGCGGTCACGTCGCCGCTGCCCGGGCGGTGCTCCAGCCAGTAGCGGCGGTGCTCGAACCGGTAGGTCGGCAGCTCGACCGGCGCGGTGGCGCGGCCGGCGAAGAAGGCCGCCCAGTCGACGGCGAGTCCGTCGACGTGGGCCCGGCCGAGGGCGGCGAGCAGGCCGCGTTCCTCCGTGACGCCCTTGCGCAGCAGCGGTACGAACGCGGCGCCGGCGGCGGTGCCCGGCGCGGTGGTACTGCCCGGCCCGGCGTCGGGGGCCGCGTCCAGCACCGTGTCGCCGAGCGAGCTGAGCGTGTCGCCGGGGCCCAGCTCCAGGAAGCGGGTGGCGCCGTCGTCGAGCAGCGCCCGCACGCAGTCGGCGAACCGGACCGCACCGCGTACCTGGCGGACCCAGTAGTCGGGGGTGAGCATCCCGGCGGCCCCGGCCGCGTCCCCGGTCAGGTTGGAGACCAGCGGGACGGTCGGCGCGCGGTAGTCCAACTCCTGTGCCACAGCGGCGAACTCGTCGAGCATCGGCTCCATCAGGGCGGAGTGGAAGGCGTGCGAGACCCGCAGCCGGGTGGTCCGCCGGCCTTCGGCGGAGAGCCGGTCGGCGAGCGCCTCGACGGCCCGGGCCTCGCCCGAGACCACCACCGAGCGCGGGCCGTTGACGGCGGCGACGTCCAGGCCCGCGGTGAGCAGCGGGACGACCTCGGCCTCGGTGATCTCGACGGCGGCCATCGCGCCGCCGGCCGGCAGCGCCTGCATCAGCCGGCCGCGCGCGGCGACCAGCCGGGCGGCGTCGGGCAGCGACCAGATGCCGGCCAGGTGCGCGGCGGTCAGCTCGCCGATCGAGTGGCCGGCCAGCCGGTCCGGCCGCACGCCCCAGGACTCCAGGAGGCGGGCGAGGGCGACGCCGATCGCGAACAGCGCGGCCTGGGCGTACACCGTCCGGTCGAGGAGTTCGGCGTCCTCGCCCCACAGCACCTCGCGCAGCGGTCGGTCGAGGTGCCGGTCGAGCTCCCCGCAGACCTCGTCGAAGGCCCGGGCGAACGCCGGGTGGGCGGTGTACAGCTCGCGGCCCGCGCCGAGCCGCTGGGTGCCCTGGCCGGGCAGCAGGAAGGCGGTCGCGCCGCCGGGCCGGGCCTGGCCGGGGCCGGCCAGGGAGGCCCGGGCGGTGCC
>NZ_JBEZUT010000664.1:0-1530 GCF_040636595.1 Kitasatospora sp. NPDC036755 | reverse complement strand
AGCTCCCCGGCCCATTCCCCCATCGCCACGAAACGAGTCTGGCCCCACCGCTCACGCAGTGGGGCCAGAACCCAACATCTTCATCAGACTTCTAGGGCGTGTCTGACAATTGGCGTCGCACGCCCGGCGGGAATTGTCAGACACGCCCTAGCTAGGCCGAGCCGACGCCCCCGGCCGGCTGAGCCGTGCCCGGGGCCCGGACCACCCGGCCGCCGACCTCGACCAGCCCGCCCCCGCGCGGACCGGCCAGCAGCAGCGAGCCCCGGCCCTGGGTGACGGCCAGCTCCCGGCCGAGGCGCGCGGCCAGCAGCAGGGCGGCCGCACCGGTCGCCTCGTCCTCGTCGATCCCGTCGCCCCGCCCGGGGAAGGCCCGGGCCCGTACGGTGCCGGCCGCCTCGTCCCGCCAGGCCCAGGCGTAGACCCACTCCCCCGGCGGCGGCACCTCCAGCGCCTCCACCTCGGCCGCCGAACCGTACTGCCGCAGGGTGCGGGCCGGGGCCCACTCCGGCCGGGCCGCGATCCGGACCAGCCCGTCCGCCCGCCGCACGGCCACCTCCCCGGCCGCCGTGACCAGCCGGTCCACGCCGAGCAGCCAGGCGGCGCCCACGCAGGGGTGGCCCGCGAACGGCAGGCGCACCGACGGGGCGTAGATGTCGATCTCCCCGCGCTCCGGGTCGTCGACGAACACCGTCTCGCTGAAGCCGAGTTCGCGCGCGATCCGCTGCCGGTCCGCGCGCTCCGGCACGGCGGCGCCGTCGCGCACCACCCCGAGCGCGTTCCCGTGGCTCCCGTCGGGCCCGCAAAAAACCCGCAGCACCTCAAACTCCGTCATTTCCCACCTCGTCTGCTGCCGCGCCGGAACAGCGCAATGACACCGTGACGCAAAGGCGGCGACGAATGTCGGCCGCCTCCAGTACTCTGCGCTCTCGTCCCCGAACGGCGCCCGCCGTTTTCTCTTCTTCCCCTCCCAGGAAACCGTCTTGAACAATCTGGACTTCAGCGTCGAACCGCTCTTCTCGTGGTACGTCGTGCTCTTGGCGCTCAGCGGCGTCATCATGGTGGCCCTCGGAGCCGCCGCCGGAGGGCTGAAGGTCGGCCTGCGCATCCTCAACGTCGTCCTCGGCCTCGGATTCCTGGGGTACGCCTACTACCTGGCGTTCGTCTTCGAGGGCGGCACCTACTACATCTTCTTCAAGGTGTTCATCCTGCCGGTCGGCATGATCGTCGCCTCGGTGAAGGCACTCGTCGAGCGCGGCAACGCCAAGAAGCAGCCCGCCCAGGCCGCGGCCGGGTTCGACCCGGGCGCCCCGCAGGGGTCGTTCAACCCGGGCGCGCCGTTCAACCCCAACGCGCCGCAGGCCCCGTACAACCCGAACGCCCCGCAGGCTCCGTACAACCCCAACGCCCCGTACGCCGCGCAGCCGGGCGCGCCCGTCCCGCCGCCGGCCGGCGTCCCCCCTAGATACGCGGAGCGGCCTGTAGGGCACGAGTGGACCGTGTTGCCGGTAGAAGACGGGGCGGGCCGGAACA
>NZ_JBEZUT010000663.1:0-1535 GCF_040636595.1 Kitasatospora sp. NPDC036755 | reverse complement strand
GCCAGCGTCGCCGTCGCCGCCCGGGACAACCGCCAGGACGAGGAGCAGGTACGCCGGGCCGCGCCCACCCCCACGAGCTCTCCGGCGGCCTGCGCCAGCGCGTCGGCATCGCCGCCGCCCTGGCCGGCGAACCCGCCCTGCTGCTCGCCGACGAACCCACCACCGCCCTCGACGTCACCGTCCAGCGCACCGTCCTCGACCTGCTCGACCACCACCGGGTCAGCCGCGGCCTCGCCACCCTGCTGATCACCCACGACATCGGCCTGCTGTACGGGCGGGCCCGCCGCATCGCCGTCATGTACGGCGGCCGGATCGTCGAGACCGGCCCCACCGAGGCCGTCACCCGGCACCCCCGGCACCCCTACACCGCGGCACTGCTGCGCTCCGTCCCCCGGGTCACCGGCCCGCTGCGCCGCACCCTGCCCGCCATCCCCGGCTCGCCGCCCGACCTCACCCGGCCCGTCCCCGGCTGCCCCTTCGCCCCGCGCTGCGAGCGGGCGACGGACCTGTGCACCACGACCCGGCCCCCGGTGCACACCGCGGCCGACGACCACACCGCCGACTGCCACTTCCCGCTCGGCGAGGCCGACACCACCGCTCCCGAGGAACTGGAGTCCGCGGCATGACCATCTCGCCCGACCGCACCGGCCCCGACCGCACCGGCCACGCCGGCACCGCCCCCGACCGCACCGGCCACCTCGGCACCGGCCCCGAGACGGCGGCCCCCGCGAAGGCCGTCCTGGAGGCCACCGGCCTCAGCGTCGTCCACCGCACCCGCTCCGGCCCGCTGCACGCCGTCAGCGGCGTCGACCTCGCGCTGTACCCGCGCCGCACCCTCGCCCTGGTCGGCGAGTCCGGCTCCGGCAAGAGCAGCATCGCCAAGGCCCTGCTGCGGCTGCCCCCGCCCACCACCGGCACCGTCACCCTCGACGGCACCGACCTCGCCACGCTCTCCCCGCGCGCCCTGCGGGCCGTCCGGCCCCGGCTCCAGATGGTCTTCCAGGACCCGCTCTCCTCCCTCAACCCGCGCCGCAAGGTCCGCGACCTCGTCGCCGAACCCCTCGACGCCCACCCCGGCCCGGCCCACGGAGACACCCGCGACCGCGAGGAGGCCGTCGCCCGGCAGCTGGAGGCCGTCGGCCTGCCGCCCGCCCTGTTCGGCGACCGGCGGCCCCACCAGCTCTCCGGCGGACAGGCCCAACGCGTCGCCATCGCCCGGGCACTGGCCGCCCGGCCGCGCGTCCTGATCGCCGACGAGGCGGTCTCCGCCCTCGACGTCTCGGCCCAGGCCACCGTGCTCAACCTGCTGCGCGGGCTCACCGAGGAACGCGGGCTCGCCGGCCTCTTCATCTCCCACGACCTCGGCGTGGTCCGGGCGGTCAGCGACGAGGTGGCCGTGCTCCAGCTCGGCCGCGTCTGCGAGCGCGGCCCCACCGAGGCCGTCCTCGCCGCCCCCGCCCACCCGTACACCGCGGCGCTGCTCGCCGCCGTCCCCGAACCCGGCCGCCCGCTGCGCGACACCGGCCTCCTCCCCG
>NZ_JBEZUT010000662.1:0-1545 GCF_040636595.1 Kitasatospora sp. NPDC036755 | reverse complement strand
GGCCCCCGCGCCGGCGGCCCGGACGCACCAGGGCGCCGTCGAGGAACAGCCCGGTGCGGCCGGCCGTGCCCGGCCCCGAGGCCGCGCCCCGCGCCGGCCCAGCGGGCGCGAGCGGCACGACGAGAAGATCACGGTGTACGTGTCCGCCGAGGAGCTCATGGACCTGGAGCACACCCGGCTGGTGCTGCGCGGTGAGCACGGCCTGGCGGTGGACCGCGGACGGATCGTCCGGGAGGCCATCGCGGTCGTCCTGGCGGACCTGGAGCAGCGCGGCGAGGCCTCGATCCTGGTCCGGCGGCTGCGCGGCCGGTAGACGGCGCGGAAGGGCGGCCGGCGGGTTCCGCCGGGCGTCGAGGGGGGCCGCCGGCCCGGCGTGGGGAGGCCGCCGGTCGGCAGGAGCCGGGAACGCGGCAGGAGGCCCTGGGGACGCGGGCCGGGAGCGGGGAAGGCCCCGGGAACCGAGGCGGGGCCGTGTCGGGGCCGCAGGGGTGCTTCCCGGGCGTCGGAGCTCCGGAGCGACGATCCGGGACCAGTGCGGCCGCAGAGGCCCGTACGAGGCCCCGCAGGGCCGCTGGAACGGCGTGTCGGGCCGCCCCGTGGCGGGGCCGGAGCCTGCGACGGGTGAAGATGGACCGTCATGCCCAGAACCGCCGAACCACCAGCCGCCACCGCCGCGAACGCGACCGACGACGAGTCGCGGGGCGGCTTCCGGGTACGGCTGGACAACTTCGAAGGCCCCTTCGACCTGCTGCTCAGCCTGATCGCCAAGCACCGGATGGACGTCACCGAGGTGGCGCTGGCCACCGTGACGGACGAGTTCCTGGCACACATCCGGGCGATGGGCCCGGACTGGGACCTCGACGCGACGACCGAGTTCCTGGTGGTGGCCGCCACCCTGCTGGACCTCAAGGCCGCCCGGCTGCTGCCCGCGGCGGAGGTCGAGGACGAGGCGGACCTGGCCCTGCTGGAGGCCCGCGACCTGCTGTTCGCGCGGCTGCTCCAGTACCGGGCGTACAAGCGGGCGGCGGCCCTGTTCGGCGAGCGCTGGGCGGCCGAGCTGCTGCGCCGGCCCCGGACGGCAGCCCTGGAGCCCCGGCACGCGGAGCTGCTGCCGGAGGTCGTCCTCGGCATCGGGCCGCGGCGGCTCGCCGAGCTGGCGGCCAGGGCGATGGAGCCCAGGCCCGCGCCGGTCGTCTACGTGGACCACATCCACACCCCGCCGGTGAGCGTGCGCGAGCAGGCCTCCCTGGTGGTGGGGCTGCTCACCGAGCTGGGCGAGGCCTCGTTCCGGCGGCTGGTCGAGGACGCGCCGGACGACCTGGTGGTGGTCGCCCGCTTCCTGGCCCTGCTGGAGCTGTACCGGGAGCGGGTGCTCGCCTTCGAGCAGCCCGAGGCGCTCGGCGAGTTGCTGGTGCGCTGGGTCGCCGAGGAGGGCCGGGGCGCGGTCGAGCAGCATGAGGCTAGCCCCCGGAGGCTATGCGGCATGGATGAATGTTGGATTAACACCTTTTCGGTCGGTTTTTGGGCGATCGGCGCACAGGGGCG
>NZ_JBEZUT010000661.1:0-1548 GCF_040636595.1 Kitasatospora sp. NPDC036755 | reverse complement strand
GCAGCGGAGCGGCGATCACCGGCAGGCTCAGGTTCATGGCCGCCGGGGCGGCGTCGACGGGAAGGAGGTATGCGAAGGAGACGGCGAGCGGGAGGAGGAGATTTATCAGCAGGGGTAACAGGACGGCGGCTCGGCGAGGGGAGGCGTGAAGGGTCACTTGGTCTCCTCGTTCCTGCTCGCGAGGGCGAACAGGGCGACCGGCTCAGGCCCGTAGGCGCGGGCGTCGAAGTCGTCCCCGGCGGACAGCCGGTTGGCGGCCGCGTCGATCGCGGCGCGGATCGCCGTGGCCATAGCCAGGCCGTCAGCCGGTGTGTTCGTCAGCCGGCCGGGCCGTCAACCGGTCAGGCCCTGCGGGCGATCAGGACGGGCTGGAAGAAGCCGGTGTCGACGGGCTGCTCCCAGTGAGTGCCGGTCAGGCCCGCCTCGGCGGCGAAGGCGCTCAGCTGGTCCCGGGTGAGCGCCCAGTAGGTGGCGCGCCGGACGGCGACGTCCCACTGCCCGGCCTCGTCCGGCAGGAGTCGGAAGAGCTCCAGGTCGTACCGTTCCCCGTCCTCGTGCCACTGCCAGAGCTGGAAGAGGACGGACCGCCGTCCGCCGTGTTCGGCGGTCTGCGGCGGTGTGGAGGCGGGGCGGGTGCGGCGCAGTTCGTCGTACGGGCGGGTGGTGACCAGCAGCAGTCCACCGGGGCGCAGGACCCGTCGCATCTCGCCGAGTGCGGCGCGGACGTCCTCGGCTGTGAGCAGGTGGGGTAGCGCGTTGTCGGCGCAGACGACGACGTCGAAGTGCCCGTCAGGGAAGGGGAGTCCACGCATGTCGGCGGCGGCGACGGGCAGCCGGAGCCCGCGCGAGGCGGCCTCGGCGGCGGCGCGGGCGGCGGAGGCCGGACTCAGGTCGGTGCCGGTGACGCGGTGCCCGAGCGCGGCCAGACCGATCGCTTGGGTGCCGATGCCGCAGGCGCAGTCCAGCACCTCGGCGGGGCGGTCGCCGAGGCCGGCGCGGATCAGGGTGTCCAGCGCGGCGCCCTGGCGGGCGAGCGAGGCGTTCCAGTCGGGGTAGAGGAGGTGGTAGTCGTCGGCGAAATCGTCGTAGAAGCGGCCGAGTGCGGACTGGCTCATGGCGGCAGGGTCTCCTCGGGGGTCTGAGCAGCTGAGGGGGGCGCCGACCGGACCTGGGAATCGGCGGGCGGGCCAGGCGTTCCAGTCGGGGTGGGCAGGCGGGGCGGGCGAAGGCCGGCGGATCGCCGGACCGCCCGTCACAGCGCCATCCTCGCCCGCGGGTGCCACCGCGGAGTACCGGTTTTCGGGGCCGGGCCCCGCGGCCCGTTTCGCGGCCCGTTTCGCGGACCGGCGGCGCGGACGGGGATGCCGTCGCGACCGGGCAGCGTCGGAGTGCCGGCGCGCGATCGTGCCCGGGGACCGAGGGACGGAGGGGCCGGAAGACCGCTGCGGCCGAGGGCCTCGGCCTCCGACATCTCGGTGAGGTCCATGACCACGGGGGTGCTCGCCCGGATGTGCTCACCGACCGTCCGGGCCGCCTCGAAGCCCGTCG
>NZ_JBEZUT010000660.1:0-1579 GCF_040636595.1 Kitasatospora sp. NPDC036755 | reverse complement strand
GGCCTCGCGGCGCCCGGCCGGGGTGAGGTCGGGCCGCCACCGGGCCTGCGGGCGGCCGTCGGCGGCGGCCACGGGCAGCGGCAGCACCCGGCCCCGGCCGACCGCCCGCCAGGCGAGGTCGTGCACCCCGGTGAGCCAGCGCAGCGAGGGGCCGTGGACCACCTCGACCCGCCCGGCGCCGGGCAGGTCGGTGCCGGTGACGGCCCAGACCGGGTCGAAGACCTCGCCGAGCAGCTGGGCGGCGGCCCCCGCGTCGAAGAGCAGCGCGGGCACCCGCCAGGGGGTGAGCGCGGCGCCGCCGCGCGGCGGGGTGACCGGTAGGTCGGGCGAGGGTGCGGGAACGGTGCCGACGGTGGGCAGCAGCAGGGTGGCCCAGCGCTCGGGGGCCTGTCCGGCCAGCCAGCCGAGGCCCGGGCCGATGCCGCCGAGCACGGCGGCCAGCTCGCCGGCCGGGCAGGCGTAGGGGTGGGCGCGCGGGGCGGGGCGGTCGGGGTGCGGTTCGGCGGCCCCGGGGTGGGCGCGGGCGTCCTCGGCCCAGAGCGCCAGCTGCCCGTCCGCCCGCCAGAGCGCGTGCAGGACGAACATCGGGGGCCTTCCGAGCGGGGTGGGACCGTCCTCCGCAGCCTAGCCGGGAGGGCCGACAGGGCCGGTCCGCTGGGCCGTTCGGGGGAGGTTCCGGAGTTGTGGTTGAAAGTTGAACGAAGTTGCCCTACGCTGGAGCCAACAAGTTGAAGCCTAAACAACTGGCTTCGAACCAAGGAGGAAGCCATGGGCCTGTTCAACCGCACCAAGACCGTCACCGCTCCCGCCGCCACCGCCGTCCAGGCGCCGGCCGGCCCCGACCTCGCCCACCTGACCGGCGACTGGACCATCGACAGCACCCACAGCGAGATCGGCTTCTCGGTCCGC
This sequence comes from Kitasatospora sp. NPDC036755, assembly GCF_040636595.1. NCBI lineage: Bacteria > Bacillati > Actinomycetota > Actinomycetes > Kitasatosporales > Streptomycetaceae > Kitasatospora > Kitasatospora sp. NPDC036755. The sequence continues at coordinate 670 of NZ_JBEZUT010000660.1, read as the reverse complement.
CACGCGATGGTCACCAACGTCAAGGGCCGCTTCACCGAGTACGACGGCAAGCTGCACCTGGACGGGACCCACCCCGGCAACTCCTCGGCCGAGCTGGTGATCAAGGTCGCCAGCGTCGACACCAACCAGGCCCAGCGCGACGAGCACCTGCGCACCGGCGACTTCTTCGCCGTCGACACCCACCCGGAGATCCGCTTCCGCAGCACCTCCGCCCAGCTCGTCCACGGCGACTCGTACCGGATGACCGGCGACCTCACCATCAAGGGCACCACCCGCCCGGTCGTGCTGGACCTGGAGTACACCGGCAGCGCCACCGACGCGTACGGCGCCAACCGGGTCGGCTTCGAGGGCAAGGCCGTCGTCGACCGCACCGAGTTCGGCCTGACCTACAACGCGGCGCTGGAGACCGGCGGCGTGCTGATCGGCGAGAAGGTCAAGCTCAGCTTCGACATCTCCGCCGTCAAGGCCGCCTGAGCCGGCCCTCCCCCGGAGCACCGTCCCTGCCCTTCCCCCCGGGGCAGGGACGGTTTCCACGTTCCCCCGGCACCCGAACGGCCCGCGCCGACGGGCCGCGCCGACCGGCCGCGCCGGCAATCGCGCCGCCCCCGGCTACCCCCGCGGCAGCAGCGCCGCGTCCGCCGCCGGCAGCCAAGTGCCCGGAGGACGCCGC
>NZ_JBEZUT010000659.1:0-1594 GCF_040636595.1 Kitasatospora sp. NPDC036755 | reverse complement strand
TCCATCGGGACGGACTTCTCCATGTCGGACTTGACCTCGGCGATGGTGGTCAGCTGGTCCGGCGTCTCCGCGTACGGGAAGGCGTCCTCCAGCTCCCGCGGTCAGTCCGTCGGGCAGTGGATGCCCGCGGCCGGGACGGTGCCGTCCACCAGGAAGGCGTCCACCGAGGCGCGGACGCACTTGCTGGCGCCATACCCGGTGTGGCCCTCGCCGTCGCGGCTGATCAGGACGGCGTTGCCCAGCTCGGCGGTGAGCTTCTCGGCCCAGGCGTACGGGGTGGCCGGGTCGCCGGTGGTGCCGACGACCACGATCGGGGTGGCGGCCGCGGACTTGATCACGTGCGGCTTCTCGGTGGAGCGGGCCGGCCAGGTCCGGCAGTCCGGGTCGAACAGCGCGGCCATCGGGTCGTGCTTGCTGATCACCGGGGCCTTGGCGGCGAGGTCGGCCAGCGCGGCCTGGAGCTGCTCCCCGGCCGGCGCTTCGGTGGCGCCGTCGGCGCAGTGGATGGCAGTGTAGGCGTCCACCGAGGGGCCGTAGCTGCCGTCCTTGTCGCGGCCGTTCATGCCGTCGGCGAAGGCGAGCAGGTCGTCGCCCTTGCCGCGGACCATCGCCCAGCCCAGCGCGTTGCGCAGACCGGTCCAGGCCTTCTCGCCGCCGTAGAGCCGGCTGACCACGCCGGTCCAGGCCAGGCTGGAGGTCAGGGTGCGGCCCTTCTCCGTCTTGAGCGGCTTGTCCTTGAGGCCGTCGAGGAACGCGGCGAGCTTCTGCAGGCCCTGGTCCGGGTCCTTGCCGAACGGGCACTCCTTGGTGACGCAGTCCGCGACGAAGGCCTTCAGGGCCCGCTCGAAGCCGGCCTCCTGCTCGATGTTGTGCTGGATCAGCGAGGTGGAGGCCGAGGTGGCGCCGTCCAGGACGAGCCGGCCGACGCGGTCCGGGAACTCCTCGGCGTAGAGCGAGCCCAGGTAGGTGCCGTAGGACAGGCCGAGGTAGCTGAGCTTCTGGTCGCCGAGGGCCGCGCGCAGCACGTCCATGTCCCGGGCGCTGTTGCGGGTGCTGACGAAGGGGAGGATCTGGGCGTACTTGGCCTGGCAGGCGTCGGCCAGCTGCTTGCCGTGGTCGTCGCCGGTCTGGTCGGTGCCCAGCCAGCCGTCCCGGACCTTGTCGTCCAGGCAGTTCAGCGGGCTGGTGCCGGCGGTGCCGCGTGGGTCGAAGCCGACGATGTCGTAGTGGTCGTGGAGCGGGCCGTCGAAGCGCTTCGGGTTGCCGGTGACCATGCCGACGCCGGTGCCGCCGGGGCCGCCGGGGTTGAGCAGCAGCGAGCCGATCCGCTGGTCGGCCCGGGTGGCCGGGTTGCGGACCACGGCGACGTCCAGGGTGCCGGCGGCCGGGGCGGTGTAGTCGAGCGGGACCTTGAGGGCGGCGCATTGGAGGGCAGAGGTGTCCTCGTCGTTCCGCGGGTCCTTCGCGCAGGCGCCCCAGCCGAGCTGCTGGCCGTAGAAAGCCTTGAGCGCCGGCGCATCCGCCGAGCGCTGACCGCGATCGGCCGTCCGGAAGTGTGCGAGGGCTGCGGCACCGGCCCCGAGTGGCGCGGGAG
>NZ_JBEZUT010000658.1:0-1595 GCF_040636595.1 Kitasatospora sp. NPDC036755 | reverse complement strand
CGGGGTGTACGTCTCCGGGTTCGCCACCATCCGGCTGACCACGACCGAGCCGATCCGGTCCAGCCGGACGCTCTCCGTCGAGGTCGTCGCGAACGCCCGCCGGGCCGCGTCCGCGGACTCCGACCGGCGCTCCAGCGCGACCAGGGCCTCCGCCAGGCAGTTGAGCAGCAGCGAGACCGCGACCGGGTCGCCGCACCGTTCGGCGGCGGCGAGCCCCAGCCGGGCGCTGGCGAGCCAGTCGGTGAAGCGGCTGGCGCCGTAGTAGAGCGAGCCGCCGGTCAGCGCGAGCCGCCAGGCACGGGCCGGGTCGGTGTCGGGGGACGCGACGAGCGCGGAGATCGCGGGCTCCTCGGCGTCGAACCAGTCGAGCGCGGTGCGGATGTCGACGACGGGCGGCAGGGCCGTCGGCGCGGTGCCGCTCTGGGCGGTGCCGATCGGCGCGGTGTCCTCCTGACCGGGGTCGAGGAAGGCGCCGCAGTGCCGCAGGACCGTGAGGTAGTGGTCGGCCAGGCGTTCGCGGAGCAGCCGGCGGTGCTGCTCGGGCCGTTCGGCGAGCAGTCCGGCACCGTACAGCCGGACCAGGTCGGTACGGGCGTGGCGGCCGGGGGCGGCGCCGGTCAGCAGGTGGTGGGAGGCGAGTTCGGCGAGCGCCCGGTGGGCGGTCGCGGTGTCCTCGCCGAGCAGGGCGGCGCTCGCCGCGGTGTCCACCTCGCGTCCGGGGTGGGCGGCCAGCACGGTCAGGAGTTCGGCCGCGGGTGCGGAGAGCCGGCGGTGGGTCGGCCGGAGCCGGCCCGCGACGCAGAGCGCGCCGTCGGCGTCCAGGACGGCCAGCCGGGTCTCCTCGTCGGCGAGTTCGGCCACCAGCTCGGCGATCGTCCAGTCCGGCCGGGCGGCCAGCCGGGCGGCGGCGATCCGCAGGGCGAGCGGCAGGTGGTCGCAGAGGCCGGCGAGACGGGCGGCGGCCTCCGGCTCGGCGCGCAGTCGCGCGGGCGTCAGGGCCCGTTCCAGCAGGAGCAGGGCGTCGTCCTCGGGCAGGGCGGTCAGGCGCAGCATGACGGCGCCCTCCAGTGCGACCAGGTCCTCCAGCGAGCCCCGGCCGGTGACGACGGCGGTGCCGGCCGGGCCGGCCGGCAGCAGGTCGGTGACCTGGTCGGCGTCGGCGGCGTCGTCCAGCAGCACCAGCAGCCGCCGGCCCCGGGTGCGTTCGCGGTAGAGCGCGGCGCGGGCGGCGCGCCCGGCGGGGACGTCCTCCTCGGGTACGCCGAGTGCGCGCAGGAAGCCGGCCAGGACGTCCTCGGGCCGGGCCGGGCCGTCCGGGGCGAGGCCGCGCAGTTCGGCGTGGAGCAGGCCGTCGGGGAAGCGGTCGGCGGCCCGGTGCGCCCAGGCGGTGACCAGCGCGCTCTTGCCGACCCCGGCGGGCCCGACCACCAGGACCGGTCCGACCACCGCCGCCGTCCCTCCCACCGATACCGGCCCGACCACCGACACCGGCCCGACCACCGACACCGGCCCGAGCCCGGCGGGGCCGGGACCGCAGGCCCGGTCGAGGCGGGCCAGGTCGGCGCTGCGGCCGACGAAGTCCGGGTGGCGGCGGG
>NZ_JBEZUT010000657.1:0-1601 GCF_040636595.1 Kitasatospora sp. NPDC036755 | reverse complement strand
GCCACCCCCGGCGGCGGCACGCCCGGGGCCCCGGCACCGACGGGCGGTGCCTGATGGCCGTGATCGCGGTGGTCGGCGGCCCGGGTGCGCCGGGTGCGACCACCACCGCCCTGGCGCTGCTGCTGTCCTGGCCGCTGTCGCCCGGTCGGCGGGTCCTGCTGGTCGAGGCCGACCCGGACGGCGGCGCGGTGCTCGCCGGCGCCCTGGAGGGACGGGTCGAGGCGGTGTACGGGCTGCGCAACCTCGCCGTCGCCGACCGGCGCGGGCTGCTCGCCCGAACCATCTGGGAACAGCTCATCGACCTCTCGCCCGAGGGCAACGCCGAACGGCTGCTTCTGCCCGGGCTGACCGACCCCACCCAGGCGCCCGGCCTCGCCTACACCTGGGAGCCGCTCGCGGACCTGCTGCACGGAGTGGAGCAGCAGGGCTACGACGTCATCGTGGACCTCGGCCGCTCCGGCGCCACCGGCCACAGCGCGGTGCTGGCCCGCCGCGCCGACGCGGTGGTGGCGACGGTGCGCACCACGCTGCGCGGGCTGAGCTCGGTCCGGCCCCGGCTCGCCGCCCTGGCCGAGGACCTGGCCTCCGCCGGCACCGGGACGGACGCGCTCGGGCTGCTGCTGGTCGCCGAGGGGCCGTACACGCGGGCGGAGGTGTCCCGCGAGCTCGGGCTGCCGGTGCTCGGGGTGCTGCCGCACGCCACCCGGACGGCCAAGGTGCTCTCCGACGGCGGGGACACCACCGACCGGCGGTTCATCCGCTCGGAGCTGATGCGCACGGCCCGGTCGGCGGCGGACGAGGTGCAGCTGCTGATCCGCCGTCGGCGCCAGCGGCTCGCGCCGGGCGCGGTGCAGGACGCGGCACCGGCCCAGCTGACGGCGGGCGGCCCGGCCCCGGCCCCGGTCGCGGCGGCGGTGGCCATGCCTCCGGGGCCGACGCCTCCGGTCCCGGCCGCGCCGGGGCCGGCCTCGTCGGTACCGACCGGGCCCGTGCCGGTGGCGCCGCAGCCGGCGGTACCCGCACCCTCTCCCGCGCCCTCTCCCGTGCCCGCCCAGGGCCCGTACGGGCAGCCCGGCCACGGGCAGTCGGCCCACGGGCAGCCGGCCCACGGTGCGGGCGGGCCCGGCGGCCGGCCCGGGTACGGCCGGCAGGGGTACTACCGGCAGGACGGCCAGGGCCAGGCCCCGTACGGCCCGTACGCCCCGGGCGGGTACGACGCGGCCGCGGGTGAGCAGCCCTCGTACGCCCCGCCGCAGCCCGTCCCGCCGGTGATCACCACCGGGCCGGTGGCGCCGCTGGCCGGGCTGGCGCCGCAGCCGGCCGCGCCGGCGCCGTTCCCGGCCCACGTCCAGCCCGCGCCGTACGGCGAGCTGGACGACCAGTACGCGCTCCAGCAACCAGTGGTGACGAACCGTCAGGACGACGTGAACGGGCCGTACCCGCACGACCCCGGGGAGGTGCTCCGTGCGCGGTAGCCCCCTGCACCAGCGTCCCGCTTCCGATCCGGCCGCGCTGCCCTGGGCGGTGCCGGCGGCCGCCCCCGGCCCCGTCGCCCCGCCGCACGGGTACCAGCCCGGCCCGGTCGCGCCCCAGCCCGCGGC
>NZ_JBEZUT010000656.1:0-1603 GCF_040636595.1 Kitasatospora sp. NPDC036755 | reverse complement strand
GGTGGAGCGGATGATGCGGGACGCGAAGATCACGCAGATCTACGAGGGCACCAACCAGGTCCAGCGGATCGTGATGGCCCGCAACCTCCCGTAGCGGCGCACCGAGGTGTCCCGACGGCCGGGCCGGCCCGCCGCCGGCCGTCGGGGCCGACGCCTCGTCCGATGCTAGGTTCCGGTGAATGAGCGAGAAGGAAGAACAGGACCAGCCCATGAACGACGGGCCCTCGAAGCCGGCGATGCGCGAGGCGCTGGTGGCCGCGGCCTTCGAGCTCTTCCTGGAGCGCGGCTTCGAACAGACGACCGTCGACGACATCGTCTCGCTGGCCGGCGTCGGCCGGCGCTCCTTCTTCCGCTACTTCCCGGCGAAGGAGGACGTGGTCTTCCCCGACCACGAGCGCAGCCTCGCCGAGATGACGGAGTTCCTGGAGTCCGGCACCGGCGAGGAGGACCCGGTCAAGCACGCCTGTGACGCGGCCCGCCTGGTCCTGCGGATGTACGCCGAGCAGCCCTCCTTCTCCGTCCAGCGCTACCGCCTGACCCGCAAGGTGCCCGGCCTGCGGGCGTACGAGCTGTCCGTGGTCTGGCGCTACGAGCACACCCTGGCCGCCTACCTGCGCGGCCGTTACGCCGACCGCCCGGACGGCCCGCTGCGCGCGGACGTGATCGCCGCGGCCGTCGTCTCCGCCCACAACCACGCCCTGCGCACCTGGCTGCGCTCGGGCGGGAAGAGCGACTGGGTCGCCGAGGTGGACGCCGCGATGGCCTTCGTCACCGGCACCTGGACCGACCGTCCGGCCGACGCCGCGGCCGAGGGCGGGGCCGACGAGGTCGTGGTCCTGGTGGCCAGCCGCCGGGCACCGCTGTGGAAGATGGTCCAGGGCATCGAGAGCGCCCTGGGCACCGACGCCCGCCCGGTCTGATCCTCACCCGCCCGGTCCGGTCCTCACCCGCCCGGTCTGATCCTCACCCGCCCGGTCCGGTCCTCACCCGCCCGGCGCAGCCGTGTCCGGCGCGCCGCCGGTCGACGGCCCGTGCGCCGTGCGGGGCTCCCGGCCACCGGCGAGACTCGGTCGCAGGACGGGGCCTTCCGGACGGCGGGTGGCCCGGGAGCGCGAGGGAGCGGCGATGCCGACGACGTCCCGGCGGCCGGGCGGCGGCCCGACCCTGCGTGAGGTGCTGCTGCACGAGGGCTACCTGCGCCTGCTGCTGATCGCGGGGCTGGTCGGCGTCCCGGTCTCGCTGGCGGCCTTCGGCTTCGTCGGCCTGGAGCACGAACTCCAGCACTGGGTCTGGGAGAGCCTGCCCGCCGCGGTGGGCTACGGACGCGCCCCCTGGTGGTGGCCGCTGCCCGCGCTGCTCGCGGCCGGACTGTTGCTCGCCCCGGTCGTGACCCGGCTGCCGGGCCGTGGCGGCCACGTCCCGGTGGACGGGCTCGGCGGCCCGCCCACCGCGCCCGCAGCCGTCCCCGGGGTGGTGCTGGCCGCGCTCGTCTGTCTGCCGCTCGGCGCGGTGCTCGGCCCGGAGGCCGGTGCTGGTGGACGAGGGGATGAGCGTCATCTCGGCCGGCTCGCACGCGGGGGAGGAGCACCTGGTGCGCGCCGAG
>NZ_JBEZUT010000654.1:0-1610 GCF_040636595.1 Kitasatospora sp. NPDC036755 | reverse complement strand
ACCGACCGGGGCCTGGTGCGAGGACGCCTGGCTGACCACCGCGATGCTCAGCCAGGTGACCGAGCGGCTGAAGTACCTGGTGGCGTTCCGGCCCGCGCCACCGGCCGCCCGCCCGTGCCGGACGCCCTGGAGCCGCTGGTCCGGGTCCACCGCCGGCACCACCCGCAGGCCGACCTCGGCCTGCTCGCCCGGGCGTACCGGCTCGCCGAGGCCAGCCACCGCGGCCAGAAGCGCAAGAGCGGCGAGCCGTACATCACCCACCCGCTGGCCGTCACCATGATCCTGGCCCAACTCGGCGCCGGGACCACGACCCTGGTCGCCTCGCTGCTCCACGACACCGTCGAGGACACCGAGTTGACGCTCGACCAGGTGGGCGCCGGGTTCGGTCCCGAAGTCGCCTACCTGGTCGACGGGGTGACGAAACTGGAGAAGGTCGACTTCGGCGCCGCCGCCGAGGCCGAGACCTTCCGCAAGATGCTGGTCGCCACCGGGGACGACGTCCGGGTGATGGTGATCAAGCTCGCCGACCGGCTGCACAACATGCGCACCATCCGGCACATGAAGCCGGCCAGCCAGGTGCGGATCGCCAAGGTCACCCGGGACGTGCTGATCCCGCTGGCCGAGCGGCTCGGCATCCAGGTGCTCAAGGCGGAGCTGGAGGACATCGTCTTCGCCACCCTGCACCCCGAGGAACACGCCCGCACCCGGGCCCTGATGGCCGGTCACGAGGCCGAGCCGGACACCCTGCTGGAGCCCTTCGCCCGGCGACTGGCCCGCCAGCTGGCCGAGGCCGGGGTGGCCGCCGAGGTGACCGTCCGGCCCCGGCACTGCGTGTCGCTGCACCGGGTGCTGCTCCGGCGGGCCGCCCTGCCCGGGCCGGACGGCCTGCCGCAGGGGCCGCGGCCGGCCGACTACGGACGGCTGCTGGTGGTGGTCGAGGAGAACGCCGACTGCTACGCCGTGCTCGGCGAGCTGCACACCTGCTGGACGCCGCTTCCCGGCGAGTTCAAGGACTTCGTGGCCGCGCCCAAGTTCAACCTCTACCAGTCGCTGCACACCGCCGTGGCGCTCAGCGGCGGCGCGGTGGTCGAGGTGCTGGTCCGCACCCGGCGGATGCACGAGGTGGCCGAGACCGGCGTGGTCGCGCTCGGGGACCCGTCCCCGGCCGTCGCCGTGCAGGACGCCGACGAGCTGGACCGCACCGACCCGGCCCGCCCGGGCTGGCTCAGCCGGCTGCTGGAGTGGCAGCAGGAGACGCCCGACCCGGACGCCTTCTGGTCCGCGCTCACCGCCGACCTCGCCGGGGACCGCGAGATCACCGTGGTGACGGAGGGCGGCGAAACGCTTCAGCTGAGGGCCGGCGCCACCTGCGTGGACGCGGCCTACCGGCTCGGCGAGGAGACCGGCCACCGGTGCATCGGCGCGCGGGTCAACGGGCGGCTCACCGCGCTGTCCACCGTGCTGGAGGACGGCGACCAGATCGCGGTGCTCACCGAGACCCTCCCGGCCGGCGGCGGACAGCCCTCCGGCCCCGCCCCCGAGTGGCTGGCGCACGCCCGCACCCCGGCCGCCCGGCTGGCCATCGAGCGCTGGCTGGCCGACCACCCGGC
>NZ_JBEZUT010000653.1:0-1621 GCF_040636595.1 Kitasatospora sp. NPDC036755 | reverse complement strand
CATCGCAAGGCGGAGGAGGGAGCCACTGCGGAGCATTGGCGACCGACGACAACGCGGCGAGGTGCGTGCCCCGGCGTCGCACGCCCGGCGGGAATCGTCAGACACGCCCTAGGCTGACCGGGTGTTCGAGCGACTGGAGATCAAGGTCCTGCCCCCGGGCCCGCGCCTCGCCGCCGAGGTCCGCTTCCTCGTCGACGGCGAGGACGTGGTGGCCGAGGCGACCGGCCCCGGCGGCTTCGGCGCGTACGCCGGCCGGCTGTTCCCGCCGCACGCCCCGAGCCCGCTCGCGGCCACCGGCCCGCCGCGCCGGGTCGAACTCGGCGAGCCCGAGTGCACCGGGGGCTGCTGCGGCCACCTGTCCGCCGTCGTGCAGCGCATCGGGGGCGTCGTCCGCTGGTCCGACTGGGAAGTCCCGCAGCTCCGGGACGGGACCAGGGGCCGGTTTCCGGAGTTCGACTTCGAGGCGGAGCCGTACGACGCCGAACTCGCCCGTACCGCCGCCGACCCCTGGTGGCGGTACCGGGGCTGACGCCGGTCAGGACGACCGCCGGACGAGCCGGCCCAGCACCGCCACGCCCTCGGCGATCTCGGCCGTCGATCCCGCCGCGTAGCCGAGGACCAGGCCGGGCGGGTACGGGAGCCGGGCGTGCCAGGACAGCGGCTGCACCTTGACCCCCTCCGCCAGCGCCTCGGCGGCCAACTCCGTGTCGGTGCGGCCGGGCAGCTCCGGGAGCGTCAGCATCAGGTGGAGGCCCGCCGCGGCGCCGTGCACGGTGGCTCCCGGGAGGTGGGTGCGGATGGCGGCGATCATGGCGTCCCGGCGCCGGCGGTGGCGGCGGCGCAGCAGCCGCAGGTGCCGGTCGAGGTCGCCGGACTCCATCAGCCGGGCGAGGACCAGCTGGGGCAGCACCGGGTTGCCGAGGTCGGCGAAGCGCTTGGCGTCCAGGACGGCGTCCCGCAGCCGGGCCGGGACGAGCAGCCAGCCGGTGCGCAGCGCCGGGGCGAGCAGCTTGGAGATGCTGCCCGCGTAGCAGACCCGCTCCGGGAGGGAGGCCCGCAGGGCCGGGACGGGCGGGCGGTCGTAGCGGTGCTCGGCGTCGTAGTCGTCCTCGATGACCAGGCCGCCCTCCCCCGCCCAGCGCAGCAGTTCGCGGCGCCGGTCGCCGCCGAGGACGACACCGGTCGGGTACTGGTGGGCGGGGGTGAGCAGGACGGCCGGGGCGCCGGTGGCGCGCAGCGCGTCGACCCGGATGCCCTCGGCGTCGACCGCGACGGGCGGGGTGGCGGCGAGCCAGTGGGCGAGGTGCTGCCGGGCGCCGAGCGAGCCCGGGTCCTCGACCGCGACCTCGGTGATGCCGACCCGGCCGAGGGCCCGGCCGAGCAGCGCGAGGGCCTGGGCCGTGCCGGCGACGACCAGCACCTCGTCCGGGTCGGCGCGGATGCCCCGGTTGCGGGCCAGCCAGTGGGCGACGGCCCGGCGCAGGGCCGGGGTGCCGCGCACGTCGCCGTAGCCGAGGTCGGCCGCGGCCAGGCCGTCGGGCGCCCAGCAGGTGGTGGTCCAGGAAGTCGTAGGCCTCCCGGAGGGGTTCCGCCAGGCCGGGGAACGGCAGGTGGGTCAGCA
>NZ_JBEZUT010000652.1:0-1662 GCF_040636595.1 Kitasatospora sp. NPDC036755 | reverse complement strand
GGGATGGCGGCCAGCGACAGCAGGAACAGCAGGATCAGGGCGACCCGCATCGAGGTCAGCTGGCGCCACATCCAGCGCTGCGGCGTCCACCGGTTGACAGCGGGCCCCGTGGGCGCCCAGGGTCCGGGCGGGGCCCTGGGCGGCGGGTCCTTCCCGGGCTGTGCCGTCTGCCGCCCGTGCCCCTCCGGGTCCCGACCGGCCTGCGGCGTCCACCGGTTGACCGGGCCCCGCGCACGTCCCGGGCCCCAGGAGGAACCCCGCCTCCGGGCCCGCTCCGGCCCCGCGCCGGGCCCGCTCCGGCCCCGCGCCGGGCCCGCTCCGGGCCCGCTCCGGGACCCTCCCGTCCCGGCCTGCCTGTGCCGGGCCGCGGGTGGTCGCTGGGCCCGGGGGAGAGGGGGTGCCGGGGTCGGGCGGGGGGGGGCGTTTCCGCCGCGAGACCGGGTCCTCCGGCACACGCGTGCGGGCGGGCACGGCGGGGGCGCGTGCCCGTGCCCGGTCCTGCGGCGCGCCCGTGCCCGGCCCTGCCGGGCGCCGTTGCCCCCCCGTGTCCCCGTCCCCGTCCCGCCCCCGAACACCCGCCACATCAACGCCCCCGCCCCGCCCGCCGGCCGGTGTGGTGGCGTGGTGTCCGGGGCCGGGGGTGTGCGGGAGGGGGTGTGCCCCGCCGTGCCCGTGGGTGTGCGGGGCGGCGGGGCGGGTGGTGCCCCGGGGGTGCGGGGCGGGGGTCAGTTGAGGACGAGGACGTCGGTGCGCATGGGCAGGGGGCTGTTCCAGCCGATGCTGATCTTGAAGGTGACCACGCCGTTGCCGGGCGCGATGCTGGAGACCTGGAACGGGGCCGCGCCGACGAACCGGTTGCCGTTGGAGTCGATCTCGGAGGCCGTGATGACGACCGTCGAGTCGATCCCGATGACGTTCCAGGGCAGTTGGAGGTTGAAGGTCCCGTTGCCGGGGCTCCAGGTCCACCAGGCCCGCCACACGGCGTTGACGTTGCCGCCGACGGCCGCGAGGCCCTCGTCCCGGCCGGCGGGCTGCTCGCTGTGCGTGATCTGCGGGACCTCGGAGGCGGAAGGTTCGACTGCGGCCATGACGGCTCTCCTCGCGCCGGGAGGGCCCCCACGAGCCCTCCGGATACCCAGAGTGTCCGCCGCGTTGCACACAGTGACAATCACTCGTGGGGGTGAACACCGGGCGCGCCGCCGCACCCCCGGGAGGCCCGCGGCGCGGCGTCGTGCGCGGCCCGGCGCGCACCGCCGGACACCCGCCACCGGACACGCCCCGCACCGCATCCGCGCCCCCGCACCGCGCCCCCGCACCGCATCCGCATCCCCGCGTCGGCGCCTTCGCGTGGCGGTGTCGTGGACGGGATGCCAGGGGGTTGTGCCGGCGGTGCCGCGTCCGTCCGGGCGCGGTGGCGCCCGCCGCCCGGTCCGGCCCGCCCGGGAGCGGCCCTGGGGGGATCGGCCTGGCCGGTGTCCTCGCCGACGGCCGGGACGAGGCCCCGCGCTCTTGCGCCGGCGTCCTGGGATTCGTGAAGAAGGGCCGAGGTCCCGCTCGGCGGGCACCGCCGGCTCGCCGTCGTGTCGCCCGAGCGGTCCGAGGGTGCCGAACGGGTCCTGGAGCCCGGCGGTCGCCCCGCCACCCGCCACCCGCGCCCGCGAC
>NZ_JBEZUT010000651.1:0-1673 GCF_040636595.1 Kitasatospora sp. NPDC036755 | reverse complement strand
GCCGCCGTCCGGCGCGCGCCACTCGAAGAGGTCGGCGAACTCCGCGAAGAAGGCGTCGAACAACGGCAGGTTCTCGGCGATGATCGCGCGGTTGCCCCCTCGTCTAACCCCGCACCGCCCGTTCATGCCTCGCCCCGCCGGACGGCCTCCACTGCTGCGATCACTGCTGCGATCGGGCGAATCCCGCGTCCGCGCGTAACGACCGGGGCCCACCGGGCAGGCGCGGGACCATGGTGCAGATCGGATACACGATGATGACCGAGCAGCGGGGCCCCTGCGGCCTCGTCTCCGACCTGGTGCTCGCCGAACGCGCGGGCTTCGACTTCTCGGTGGTGTCGGACCACTACTTCCCCTGGCTGGACGAGCAGGGCCACGCCCCGTACGCCTGGGCGGTCCTGGGCGCGGCCGCGCAGGCCACCTCGCGGATCCCCCTGATGACCTACGTGACCTGCCCGACCTTCCGCTACCACCCCGTGGTGGTGGCCCAGAAGGCCGCGACGCTCCAACTGCTCTCCGGCGGCCGCTTCCGGCTGGGCCTGGGCAGCGGGGAGAACCTCAACGAGCACGTGGTGGGCCGGGGCTGGCCGGCCGCCCCGGTGCGCCAGGAGATGTTCGAGGAGGCCGTGGAGATCATCCGGGCACTGTTCGGGGGCGGGTACGTGACCCGGCGCGGAAAGCACTTCGACGTGGTCGGCGCCCGGCTGTGGGACCTCCCGGACCGGCCGCCGCCGATCGGCATGGCGGTGTCCGGCCCGGACTCGTGCGCCCTGGCGGGCCGGCTCGCCGACCTGGTGATCGCGGTGGAACCCGACGCCGGGCTGGTCTCCGCCTTCGCCGAGCGGGGCGGCGCCGGGAAGCCCGCGGTGGGCCAGCTGCCGGTGTGCTGGGACCGCGACCGCGACGAGGCCGTCCGGCGGGCCCACGAGCAGTTCCGCTGGTTCGGCGGCGGCTGGAAGGTCAACGCCGAGCTGCCGGGAACGGCCGGCTTCGCCGCCGCGAGCCGGTTCGTCCGGCCCGAGGACGTCGCCGAGGCCGTCCCCTGCGGCGACCGGGTCGAGGACTTCGTCGAGGCCGTCCGCCCGTTCGTCGACGCCGGATTCGACGAGGTCGCCCTCATCCAGGTGGGCGGGGACTCCCAGCCCGCCTTCCTGCGGTGGGCGGAGGAGACCCTGCTGCCGGCCCTGCGCTCCGCGTTCTGACCGCGGACGCCCGGCGCATGCATCCGCCGCGCGGGGGCAGGAGGGCCGTCACACACCCCCGTTCCGAGGAGGTACGAACGATGGCCCCGATTCTGCTGGTCCTGCTGCTCGCGCTGCTCCTGTTCGGCGCCGGATTCGCCCTGAAGGTGCTCTGGTGGGTGGCCCTCGCCGTGCTCGCCGTCTGGCTGCTCGGCTTCCTCGCACGGGGAACGACCCGGGCCGGCGAGCGGGGCCGCTGGTACCGGTGGTGACCACGGCCCGACACCCCGGGGCGGCGTCCGCGCGGGACGCCGCCCCCGCCTTTTGGTACCGGTGTTTCCGAGCAGAAGCCGGACGGCGCCCCGGCCGGGTGGAGCGGGTCCGCGTCGTCCACGGCGATCCGCAGGTGCCGGTTCCCGGGACGCTGCTGGGCCGGCTCACGACATCGCCCTGCTCGCGCTGCGGGTCGCGCCGCGGGGCTGACCGCGAACGGCC
>NZ_JBEZUT010000650.1:0-1704 GCF_040636595.1 Kitasatospora sp. NPDC036755 | reverse complement strand
CCGGGTGGCCGCCCCGCCGTCCGTGACCTCCAGGGTGAGCACCCCGTCGGCGTGCATCTGCCAGCGGACCAGCACCCCGCCGTCCGGCTCCTCCGCCCCCGCCGTACCCGGGGGCGGCACCGCGCCGAGCAGGGCGGCCGCCCCGTCGGTCCGCCCGACGACCGCCAAACCGACCGCCAAACCGACGGGCACCCGGCACGCCAAGCACTAAGAGGGGCGTCAGCTGCGGCGGCGGGCCAGCAGCGCCTCCTTGAGCCGGGGGAAGCGGGTGCTCAGCTGGTGCACCGCCGCCTGCCGGGCGCGCACCATCACGGCCCGGACGGCGGCCGCCGGTGCCGCCCCCACCGGGCCGAGCAGCAGCCGCTGGTTGGCGAGCTGGTCCGGCCGCCAGCGCTGCTTGTACGGCTCCTGGCCGCGCAGCAGGCCGAGCACCGGGACACCGGCGCCGACCGTCTCGTCCAGCGCCGCGCCGAACAGCAGTCCGGCGATGTCCAGCCGCTCGCGCAGCACCGGGTGGGCGCCGTACATGTACAGCCCGCCGAAGGAGGGGCAGAGCAGCAGCAGGTTCACCGCGACCAGCTGGCCGTCCAGGTGGAACTGGTGGACGGCGGCCCTGCCGGTGGCGACCAGCCCGGTGGTGGACTCGGTCAGGTGCCGGGCGAACCGCTCGGTGCGGTGCTCGGGCGTGACGCCGCGCGCCTGCCACTGCAGCTGGTGCAGCCGCAGCAGCCCGTCCAGCGCCTGCGGCACCTCGGCCACCGGGGTCGTGCGGACCTTCACCCCGGCCTCGGCGATCTTGCGGAGCTTCACCCGGCTGCGCTGGGCGGTCTTGCCGGGCACCCGTTTGAGCAGCCGGTCCATCGGGACGGCCGGCAGGTACTGGCAGAGCGAGTCCCGGTAGCGGCGGCGGCTGCCGCGCCAGTGCCCGTACACCCGGTGCACCGCCGCCTCCGGGTGGACCTCGCGCAGCTCCAGCCAGTGCCAGGGGCGGGTGAGCGGGAGCGCGGCGGCGAACTCGGCGGCGGACCGGTCGGCGAACTCGTCGTCGAGCAGGACGTCGGTGTAGTCGACCAGGCCGCCGCCGAGGCCGGTCAGGCCGCCGAGCGGTCCGCCGCGGCGTACGAAGGCGCCCGCGCCGACCAGCCGGCCGTCCCGGCGGACCAGGAGCACGACCAGGCTGCCCGGGCGGCCGTAGTGACGCCACCAGGAGCGCTGCCAGTCGGCGGCCTGGAAGAAGGTCGCGGTCCGGCAGCGGGCGGCGAGGTCGTCCCACTCCTCGGCGAGGACGTCCAGGGCGTCGTCCTCGCGGCGCAGCTCGGTGGTCCAGACCGGGGCCTTCGCCTGGGCGGGCAGGCCGCTTCTGCGGGTCTCGGTGCTCATCGGCCGCTCCCGGCCGGGGCCTTCCGCTGGGCGGGGGCCTGCGCGTCGGCCGGGGGCTGCTCCGCCGCCGGCGGCGCGGCGGCGGCGGCGCTCTGCTCGTCCGCCTTCGCGGCGGCCTTCACGGTGGTCTTCTTCGCGGTCCGCCCGGCGGCCTTGGTGCTCCCGGCCCTCCCGCCCTCGGCCTTCGCCGCTTCAGGCTCGGACTCGGACTCGGACTCGGGTTCAGGCTTGGGCTTGGGCTTGGGCTGCGCGGAGGCCGTGACCGTGGCCCCGGCCGCGGCCGGCTCCTCGCGGCGCGGGCGCGGGGCGGCCGGGACCGCCGCC
>NZ_JBEZUT010000649.1:0-1712 GCF_040636595.1 Kitasatospora sp. NPDC036755 | reverse complement strand
TGTCCGTGTCGGTGATCTTCTGAATTTACCGGCGGCGGCGCCACTTCCGCAGCGCCGGGGTGATCACCGTCGCCGGTGCGGCTTCGGACTCCTCCTTGGTGGGCCCGGGGGGGCCCTCCTCGGAGCCACCCGTGTACCCCACCGTCTCACCGGAGCGGCAGGCGTATTCGTAAGGTACCAAGTAGGGGCGCGTTTTCTGCCCCGAAAAGTGGGTCTGACCTGCGGAAACGTGGGCTTCAACCCCGGACGTTGGTTCGGACACTGACTGTCCGTTATTAGAGCTAGCGTCCGCTTCGGTGGACTTACGGCGATTTGATCGCTTGCGGCACGCTTCGGAGCAGTAGGTAGCAGCGACCTTGCCCGGCACGGCCCTGACGGCGCGTCGGCACATCGGGCACTTCGGCCTCTCCGGCCGGCGGGTGGGGGCGGAAATCTGATCATCGGACAAGCGGGGCTTGCCCGGCGTACGGGCATGCTGACGGCCACCGGGGGCGGAGCGCTCGACCGCCGGGGCGGGAGCTGCGTCCGGCACGGTGGCCGAAGTCTTGTCAGGTGTTGCGCGGATGGCTGTGCCACCCGCTACCATCGGGTTCAAGTGGTCAGGTTTCTGCTGAAGACGCCGGGAAGCGAACTTTTAGGGCCTGACCGCCTAGAGAGGCCGGGTGGTAGAACACCCGGTCTTCTCGCATTTTCAGGACCGTTTGGTGACCGATCATGCCCTATTCGGGCGCTCGGCGTGGCGTGCGGCGCGAAAGTGCCGCATGTGATCTGGAAAACCGCTCAGGGCCCGCCCCCCGCTCGGGGGCGGGCCCTGCGGCGTTTCTGGGGGTCGGTCAGGCCTTGTAGGCCAGCGGGCTGGTCGCGGAGTGGGCGCGGCTCAGCGCGGTGACGAGCTGGTCTGCGGCGGCGCGGGCGGCGTCGAGCGCGCTGCGGGCGTCGTCCAGGTCGCGGTTGGCGTCGCCTCGGTCGCTGGTGACGTGTCCGGCGGTGGCGAGTTTGGCCAGCAGCGACCAGACCTGGCCGAGCGCCTGGTCCAGGCCGCCGGCCATCCGGTCGAGGCCGCCGATCACGTCGTAGGCGTTGCTGGGGAACTCCCAGTCGTCCCGGCCGGTGGCGAGGGTGGCGTGGTTGAGCGCGCGGATCGCCTCGGCGGCCTGGTCGGCGAGCTTGGCGGGGCTGGTCTCGGTCATGGGGCTGATCCTTCCGAGTGGGTCTGACGGGTTGCGCGGGTTCCGGGAATTTCGGTCAGGGGTTGGTCGTGCCGCTGATGGCGCGCCAGGCGTCCCAGAGCCGGGCCTCGGTGGCGATGTAGCCGGCGGCGCGGAACGCGGCGATCGCGGCCCGTCCGGACATCGGCGGGTTGGTGGAGAAGCGGAGCCAGCGGAGGACCGCGGCGACCTGGTCGTCGCTGATGGGCTCCCCCGGGACGGGCTCGGCGAGACCGGCGACCATGCAGACGTCGGCGAGCGTCGCACCCGTGGCACCCGTAGCGGCGGGTGCTACGGCGGACGGCGCGGGTGCTACGGCGGGTGCCCCGGCAGGGGCGCTGACCTGCGCTTCGAGCGCTACGGCGGGTGCTACGGCGACGAGGGTGAACATCCCGGACAGCGCGTCGTCCGCAGCGATGGTGAGGCGCTCGCGCTGCACTTCGGCGAGGTCCTCGCCGAGCTGGAGGTCGCCCTCGCCAACCCGTGCGGCGTGGCGCCACGCGG
>NZ_JBEZUT010000648.1:0-1733 GCF_040636595.1 Kitasatospora sp. NPDC036755 | reverse complement strand
GACCCGAATCCGCAGGTAGTAGTGCGGTGTAGCGGCTGATACGACGACAGGTGTCCGTGCCGGTTTGAGATGATCGAGGTTCTCTACGCCTGATCGCTCTACCAGCAAGGACACCTGCCAGGTGAACAAGATATCGCGTCGCCGTACCGCCTTCCGTGCCCCCGGTAGGCGCTGGACCCGGCTGAACGCCCGGCTGGGCGGGGTGGACGGGTCGCTGACCGAGAACGGCGGGCTGATGCTGGTCGCGGAACTGGACCGGGCGTTGGGCGTCACCGCCGCGCTGGATACGGAGGTCGGCCCGGTCAAGGAACGCGAGCGGGGGTTGTCGGGCGGGGAGTTCGCACTGGCCATGGCCGCGGTGCAGCTGACCGGCGAGGACCACCTGGTCGGCTTCGACCGGCTGCGGGCGGATGTGGTCGCTGAGGGACTGCTGCCCGCGCCCGTCCCGCCGTCCACGACGGCCGCCACGCTCGCCGCCCGGTTCGACCAGACCAGGCGGGAGGGCGTCGAGCGGGCCTGCGCGCGGGTCACCGCCCGCGCGCTGGCCGCGCTCCCGGTCACCGAGCGGGCCCGGATCCTGGCCGGGCGGGTCACGATCGACCTGGACGCCAAGGACATCGAGGTCTACTCGACCCGCAAGGAACAGGTCGTCCGCTCCTACAAGGGCGAGGTGGCGGGGCGGGTGCACGCGGCGCACTGGGCCCAGGCCGGAACCGTCGTGGCCGCCGACCTCCTGGACGGCCGCTCGGACGGCCGCACCCACGCCCTGGGCCAGATCGACCGGGCGGTGGACGCCGTGCGCACGGCCGGAGCCACCGGTGCGGTCCTGTTCCAAGGCGATACGGGTTACTACGCCGGGAAGGTCGCCGAGAAGATCGCGGCCCGCGGATGCCTGTTCCGGCTCGGCGTCCCGCGCAGCCGGCCGTTGTGGCGGGCGGTCGCCGCCGTGCACGAGGACGACTGGATCGAGGCCCTGGACTACCCGAGCGCGCGGGTCGCCGTGCTGGCCTACGCTCCGCCCGGCTGGCCCGAGGGCACCCGCGTGATCGCCAGACGGGTGTGCTACGAGGCCGCCGAGCTGTCCGCGGATCCGCGCTCGCGTCGCTCGCGCACCGTCGGCAGGGACCAGCTCGCCCTGGTCCTGGAGGGTCTGGAGCAACAGGCATACGCCTACTCGTTCTTCGTCACCAACGAGGAGCTGGACCTGGACGAGGAGGTCGCGGCGGCGGAATGGGAGTTCCGCCGCCGCACCCGGATTGAGGAACTGTTCCGCGACACCGCCCACGGCGCCGGCCTCAACCACCTGCCCTCCGGCTCCCACGCGGTCAACAGCATGTGGACGTGGGGCGCGCTGCTGGCCTACAACCTCACCGCATGGCTGCAGATGCTCGCCCCCATCGGCCAGGCCCGCCGCCGCATCGCCACCGTGCGGCGCCTGCTGATCCACCGCGCCGCCCGCTGGACGGTCACCGCCCGCCGCCACGAACTCCGCTTCACTGCCGCGGCCAGTGAGCTGATCGCCAACACGCTGGCCCGGATCCGTGCCCACCGGCACCTTTCAGTAGCCTGACCGATTGCCCCGACCGGGCCCGAACCACCCGACACCGCCCTGGAAAGCCGCCCACCCGCGCGACAGCCGGGCCACCGGCCTACCCGGCCACACCACAACGGCGCCAACGGCCAGCACAGAGATCAACTGACTGGCCGCCGGCCACTACCTGCGGATTCGGGTC
>NZ_JBEZUT010000647.1:0-1735 GCF_040636595.1 Kitasatospora sp. NPDC036755 | reverse complement strand
CGGCGAGGGCGCCGCAGAAGGCGTCGCCGGCCCCGGTGGTGTCGACCACCCGGACGGCCGGGGCGGGCAGCCGCGCCGACGTCCCGTCCACGACGACCAGCGCGCCCTCTCCACCGAGGGTGACCACGGCGCCCTCGGCGCGTGCGGCCAGCAGCCGGGCGGCCTCGGCGACGTCGTCGGAGCCGGTCAGCTGGCGGGCCTCGACGGCGTTCGCGACGACCAGTGGGCGGCGCCCGGTGGGGCCGGCCTCCGGCAGGGTGCCGGCGGGGGCGGTGTTGTGCAGCCAGCGGGTTGCGCCCGAGGGGCCCGCGGCGGGCAGCGCGGCGGCGGTCGCGCGGATGCACTCCGCGGGGACCTCGTTGCTGGTGAGGACCACGTCGACGGGGAGCAGCCGGAGGCGGAGGAGCGCGGCGGTGACCTCCTCCGGGGTGAGGTGGGTGTTGGCACCGGGGACGACGACGATGCTGTTCTCGCCGGAGGGGTCGACCATGACGATCGCCTGCCCGGTGGGGGCGTCCGGGTGGGTGAGCAGGGCGCCCGTCTCGACCTGCGCGCCCTGCAGGTCGGCGCGCGCCGCCGCGCCCTCGGCGTCCCGCCCGACCTTGGCGACCAGATGCGTCGCGGCCCCCATCCGGGCCGCCGCCACCGCCTGGTTCGCCCCCTTCCCGCCGAAGCCGCGGTCGGCGACGGTGGCGAGGACGGTCTCGCCGGGGGAGGGGAGCACCGGGCAGCGCAGGATGCGGTCGGTGTTGACCGAGCCGATGACGACGACCCGACCGGCGGGGAGCAGCTTCATCGTTCCTCTGTACGCGCTGGGGCGGGGGCGGGGCAAGGAGGCGGGCGGTGTCGGGTGCCGGGCAGGTGTCGGTGGGCGGGCCCGGGGCGCGCGACGGTCGAGGGAGAGCCGGGCGCGAGGCGTGCACGCGGGGCACGGAGCCGGATGGGTGCGGAGCGGGAGCGTGGGGCGGGTGAGGCCATGCGACCCATGGGCTGCCTGTGCCCCAGTGGTGGGGAAGGGGTGCAATTTTGATGCAGACCGGTCTGCATGTTTCCTTGCGTGCGCCCCTGACCTGGGCACATGCCGCTGTCACGGGTCAGTCCCGGGCGTGCGGGCGGGCGCGCCGGGGAGGCATGGGGAGCGGCGTGGCGCGGGTACCACCACGGGTGGCGCTGGTTCGACCGACGGGGGCGCTGCCCGGTGCGAACGGCATCGGGGGAAGTCGAGGGCAGGGGACGTTGTGATCGTCTGGGTCAATGGCACATTCGGGGCGGGCAAGACGAGCGCCTGCCGCGAGCTGGTGGAACTGCTGCCCGGGAGCGTGCTCTTCGATCCCGAGCTGGTGGGCTTCGGCCTGCGCCGGATGCTCCCGGCCGACCGGCTGGCGACGGTGTCCGACTTCCAGGACCTGGCGGCCTGGCGCCGGCTCGTCCCCGAGACGGCCGCGGCGCTGCTCGGCGAGGTCGGGGGCCCGCTGGTGGTCCCGATGACCCTGCTCAGGGAGGACTACCGGGACGAGATCTTCGGCGACCTGGCCTCGCACGGGATCGCGGTGCACCACTTCGTCCTGGACCCTGAAGAAACGATCCTGCGCGACCGCATAGCCCGACGCGACGAGTGCCCGGGCGATCCGGAGGGCAGCGACACCTCCGCCGTGGTGCTGGTGCAGGCCGCCGGGCATGTCGCCGGGCGAGGGCTGTCCAACGTCGTCCTCGAGCGCGCCGATGTGCTCCGACT
>NZ_JBEZUT010000646.1:0-1756 GCF_040636595.1 Kitasatospora sp. NPDC036755 | reverse complement strand
GGCCGAGACGCTGTTCATCGTCGCCTCGAAGACCTTCACCACCATCGAGACCATCACCAACGCGGTCTCCGCGCGGGCCGCCGACGCCGCCCACCTCGCGGCCAAGGACGAGAAGAAGAAGAAGGGTTTCTTCGCCAAACTGGGCAAGTTCCTGCTGGTCGTGGTCATCCTGATCATCCTGTTCGTCGTGCTGCTGATCGTCGGGATCATCTACGCGGCCAAGCGGATCTTCAGCCGCCGCAAGTAGCCGCCGGCCGTCCGCGGCCGGGGGCGACCACGGCCGGGGGCGATCACGGCCGCGAGCCACCGCGGCCGGGCCCGGGCGTCGCCGCCGCCTCCCGGGCGGCGGGCCGGAACGACCGCCCGGGGCGGGCCACCTGACGGCGATTGGCCCTGGCCCGGGCGTCGGACCCGCCCCAAGGATGGGCGCCATGAGCGACTTCCACTCCCGCCAGGCCCCCGACTCCCGCCAGGCCCCCGACTCCCGCCGGGCCCCCGACGAGCTGCGCCCCGAGAGCCGGGTCGTCCACCCGCCGCTCGCCGAGGTCACCGGCAGCCGTCCGCTGGGCGTCCCGCTGCACCAGGGCCACCTGTTCGCCTTCGACACCGGCGAGGCGCTCGCCGGGGCCCACGGGGGACCGGACGGCGCCTTCTTCTACAACCGCTTCGGCAACCCCACCGTCCGCTCGCTGGAACAGGCCGTCGCCGGGCTGGAGGGCGGCACCGGAGCCCTCGCCACCGCCTCCGGCATGGGCGCGATCAGCACCGCACTGCTCGCCCTGCTGCGCGCCGGCGACCACGTGATCGCCCAGCGCAGCCTGTACGGCGGCACCGTCGGCGCGCTGACCGACCTCACCGAGCGCTGGGGCGTCGAGGTGAGCTACGTGAGCGGCGACGACCCGGCGGAGGCGGCGGCCGCGCTGCGGCCCCGCACCCGGGTGCTGTTCCTGGAGACCGTCTCCAACCCCACCACGCGGGTCACCGACCTGCCCGGGCTGATCGCCGCGGCCCGGCGGGCCGGGGTGGTGAGCGTGGTGGACAACACCTTCGCGACGCCGCTGCTGTGCCGCCCGATCGAACACGGCGCGGACATCGTCATCCACTCCGTGACCAAGTACCTCGGCGGGCACTCGGACGTCCTCGGCGGGATCGCCGTGTTCGCCGACCCAGAACTGCGCGACCGGGTGTGGCGGCGCTCGCTCGAACTCGGCGCCTCCGCCGACCCGTTCGCCGCCTGGCTGACCCTGCGCGGCATGCAGACCCTGGCCCTGCGGGTCCGCCGCCAGTGCGAGACCGCACTGGACCTGGCCGGCCGGCTCGCCGACCACCCCTCCGTCACCGCCGTCCACTACCCGGGCCTGCCCACCCACCCCGACCACGAACGCGCCCGCCGCCTGCTGCCCGATGGCCACGGCGGCGTCCTGGCCTTCGACCTGGCCGGCGGCCGGGAGGCGGCCGCGACGTTCACCGAGTCCGTCCGGCTCGCCTCGCTGGCCCCGTCCCTGGGCGACGTGCACACCCTGGTGCTGCACCCGGCCAGTACCTCCCACCGGCAGCTGTCGGACGGGGAGTTGGCGGCGGTCGGCATCGGCCCGGGGACGGTGCGGGTGTCGGTGGGCATCGAGCACCCGGAGGACATCTGGGCGGACGTGCGGCGGGCGCTGGCGAAGGTGTGAGCCCGGGGCGCGGGGCGAGCATCATGCGCTTCTGTGACTCGGGCAGCCACTCGGCGTCCGTCAGGCGGTAGTGCACCCGC
>NZ_JBEZUT010000645.1:0-1763 GCF_040636595.1 Kitasatospora sp. NPDC036755 | reverse complement strand
CTGCTCGGCGGCCCTCGCCGGGTCGATCCGCTTGGGCTTGTGGCTCGGGTCGGCGCACGGCGCCTGCAGCCCGACGTGCCGTCCCCCGGCCGGCGACCGGGCGGCCGTCCGCCTCGCTACTGCTCGCCCCGCTGCCGCTCCCGCGCCTACCGGACCCGCCGGCGGGAGCAGGACCGGACGGACGCCGTCACGTAACCCCGGGACGGCGTGACGTAACCCGTCCGCCGCCCACCGGGAGCCGTCCGCCGGTACCGTTCGACCCGGGCCGTCGGGCCACCGTTCGACCGGACCGACGGCCCGGGATCCGGATCACCGGTCCGCGCCCGATCCGCTCGGCTCCCCCGCCAGGAGCACCGCTCCACGACGCCATGGTCGAGCTCGTCCTCGACGACCACGGCCTCGCCCTCGACCGGCCCTCGGACGAGCGCGCCCTGTACATCCACTTCCGCCGGAGCGATGCCGAGCGCACCGAGTGGCCGGCCCGCCGGGTGGGGCCGGCCGTCATCGACCCATGGGAGCAGTGGTAGCCGCCCGGGCCCAGCCCACGCCGGACCGGCGTCGGGCCGGGCATGACCGAGATTCCGGTGATCGGCGCAACCGGCAGTGTGGGCAGGCACGTTGTGGCCACGCTCGCCGAAGGCGGCCACGGTGTACGGGCGTTGGTGCGGAACCCGGCGACGGCCGCGCTTGCCGGGGCGGTCGAGCTCTTCCAGGGCCATCTGACGCGACCGGAGAGCCTGGAGCCCGCCCTGGCCGGCGGGGTGGAGGCGGTCCACCTGATGTGACCCGGGCTGCCGGTGCGGCCCGAGGTGGTGGAGCTGATCGCCCGGCACGCCCGGCGGGTCGTCTACCTGTCGACGGACGTGCCGGGCCGCGCCGACGACGAGCCGGCCGCGGTCTTCCACCAGGAGGTCGAACGGCTGATCCGGCACTCGGGCCTGGGCCGGACCTTCGTCCGGGCGATCGACTTCGCGGGGAACCTGCCGGCCTGGGCCGGCCAGGTGCGGGAGGGCACGGTCCGGTGGCCGTACGGGCGGGCGCGGCGCTCGCCGGTGCACGAGCGGGACATCGCGGACGTCGCGGTGCGGGCGCTCACCGAGGACGGGCACGAGGGTGCCGCCTACGTGGTGACGGGCCCGGATTCGCTCTCGCACGCCGAGCCGGCCGGGATCATCGGCGAGGAGCCGGGCGTCGCGGCGCGGCGGGAGGAGCTGCCGCCGGAGACGGCCCGCGAGCAGCTGACGGCGGCCTGGGGGAACGCGGCGTTCGTGGCGTCCCGGCTGCGTGCCCGGGAGTCGTTCACGCGCGGACCGGAGCGGGTGACCGGCACCGTGCGGGAGGTGCTGGGGCGTCCGCCGCGCGACGTCCGCAGCTGGGTGCGGGATCACGCGGCGGACTTCCGGTAGGCGCCCGAAGCCGGGGCCGGGGCGGAGCCGACGGCTGAGGGCAGGGGCGGACGGCGTCAGTAGCGGACGGCCTTGACCACCACCGGCACCAGCGGCAGGTCGGCCGGCTGCCGGCTGAAGGCGACGGGCTCGGCCGTACCGTTGGCGGGCACGTTCTCGGCGCCGACGACGGAGCTGTCCACGGCCTTGCCGCCGGCGTCGGTGAAGTCCACCTGGACCGCGTAGGAGGCCGGGTTGGGCCCCGGGTTCCGGATCGTGACGACCACGGCGTGCAGGCCGCCGGTGTTCTGCCGCGCGATGCCGGTGATGCCGATGTCGCCGATCGCGTTGCCGCCGTCCGTCACCCCGCTGAGCACC
>NZ_JBEZUT010000644.1:0-1790 GCF_040636595.1 Kitasatospora sp. NPDC036755 | reverse complement strand
TTCGCGCTCGCCCAGCGGCGGGTCATCATCGGGGACGAGATGGGCCTGGGCAAGACGGTGCAGGCGATCGCCGTGCTGGCGCACCTGCGGGCCGGCCAGTGCCCGCAACCCCGCCTCCTCCAGGCGCCGCAGCAGCTCGGTGGTCTCCTCGGCGTCCTGGCCCGGGAGTTGGCCGGCCTGGGCCTCCACCACGATGCCGGTGATCTCGTGGGCGACGGAGTCGTGCAGCCCCCGGGCCACCTCCAGCCGCTGTTCGCGCCGGGCCCGGTCGACCGCCCGCTCCCGTCGGACGTCCAGGACGCGCAGGTAGAGCGCCGACCCCGCGACGCCGAGCAGCGGCAGCAGCGAGAGCACCACCCCGACCACCGCCGCGGTCACGCTGCTCTGCGGTGTCCGCAGGACGAACCGCAGCGGCAGCAGCACCGCCGCGAGCCCGACCAGTGCGCCGACCGCGCCGGCCTGCCGGTCCGGCAGCCGGCGGACCACCCGGAACATCAGCCCCAGCAGGGCCGTCCATTCGAAGGGCAGCCAGAACGCGGGCAGCCGGTACGGGCCCGGGTAGAGCGCGTCGACCAGCAGCGAGGCCCCGGCCGCCGCCCCGGCGGCCGCGACGAGCGGGATCCGCCCGACGGGCCACGGCGCCAGCGCGACCACCGCGACGACCACCGCCGTCAGGGCGAGCAGCGCGGCCGACCCGCGAGCGCCCGGATGCGCCATCAGGACGGGCGCCGGCAGCGCGAGCGCGGAGACGGCGGCGAGCACCCGGCGGGCCCGGGGCGAGCGGGATCTGGCTTCGGTACGCACACCGCCGAGCCTACGGGCAGCTCTCCCGGGGGACACGGGCTCCTCCTCGGGAGGGAGCGGTCCGCCGTCAACTCCCCTCCGCAGCGGGAGGAACGGCGGCCCGGGCCGGAGCAGACTCGGTGCCGCCGGAACAACCGCACCGAGGGAGAGACCGACCGCCATGAACCGACGCCTCGCCACCGCCGCAGCCGCCTGCCTCCTGCTGGCCGCGACCGCCGCCGCACCGGCTGCCGCCGCCGTCCCCGTCCCCGTCCCCGCCGCCGCACCGGCCGTCGCGGCCCCCGCCGCGCCCACGGCCGCCGCGGAACCTTCCGCCGCCGCGGGCGACTTCGGGCCGGTGAGCGTGCACGGCACCGGCGACACCGTCCTCACCTCCGCGTTCCAGGGGTTCGAGGGCGACCCGGTGCGGATCTCGGTGGACGCCCGCACCGCCACCAACACCGATCCGCGCGCCACCGCCGGCCACTTCCACGTCCGCCACGTGCACACCGACGGCCGGCTGGTCGCCGACTTCGAGGGGGACATCACCTGCCTGGCCGTCGGCGGCCGGGAGGCGATCGCCACCGGGGTGATCACCAAGGGCGAGGCGCCGTGGTTCCCGGGCCTGGAGCTGACCGGCCAGAAGGTCTCGCTCTCGGTGGAGGACACCGGCCGGCGCGGGGACAGGATGGGCTGGGTCTGGGGCGTGTTCGGCCAGCCGGTGTCGGACTGCCAGGGCACGGTACCGTTCATCCGCACGACCAGTGGTGACTTCTCCGTGCGCGGCTGACACCCGGCCGACCGGGCCTGCCGGGGACCGTCCGGCGACGAACCGGCGACGGACCCGGCCACGAACCGGCGACGGGCGGGCGGCGAGCGGGGCCGCACACCACCACCCGAACGCCCGCAGACCCGGAGGCCCCGTTGCCCCTCGACCGACCGACCACCCCGCCACCAGCGGGCGCGGGGGTGGTGGGGCGCGCCGGGGGGGGGGGGGGGGACGCGCG
>NZ_JBEZUT010000643.1:0-1791 GCF_040636595.1 Kitasatospora sp. NPDC036755 | reverse complement strand
GGCCGATGATGAGGCTCATCGCCTCGGCCCGGGTGGCCGGGTCGCGCAGCTGGCCGCGCACGCAGGAGGTGATGGTCTTGGCGCCGGGCTTGCGGATGCCGCGCATCGACATGCACATGTGCTCGCACTCGACCACGACGATCGCCCCGCGCGGCTCCAGGATCCGCATCAGGGCGTCGGCCACCTGGCTGGTCAGCCGCTCCTGCACCTGGGGCCGGCGGGCGTAGACGTCGACCAGCCGGGCGAGCTTGGACAGCCCGGTGATCTTGCCGCTGGTGGACGGGATGTACCCGACGTGGGCCACGCCGCGGAACGGCACCAGGTGGTGCTCGCAGACCGAGGTCAGCTCGATGTCCTTGACCAGCACCATCTCGTCGTGGCCGAGGTCGAAGGTGGTGGTGAGGACGTCCTCGGGCTCCTGCCACAGGCCCGCGAATATCTCCTTGTAGGCACGCGCCACCCGGGCCGGGGTCTCCAGCAGACCCTCGCGGTCCGGGTCCTCCCCGACGGCCAGCAGCAGCTCGCGGATGGCGTTCTCGGCCCGCTTCTGGTCGAAGGTACCGACGGCGGGCGGACCGTCCAACGTCACCGGGTCGATCATGCGGGCCTCGCTTAGGTGTGGGAAGACTCTGGCTGAACAGCACGGATGCCGCGCCTCCAGGGTACAAACCCTGGTGACACGGCATCCATTCCCTGCGGAAGCGGGGTCAGCCCTCGGTCGGCGGCTCGGTGGCCGGCAGCGGCGGGAGCTTCACGACGTCCACCGGAGCGGTCTCGCCGGAGGCGGCGCCGTTGGTGAGCGCCAGCTCCTTCGGGGACTGCACCGGGGGCCGGGTGGACGGCGTGCGGCGGGCGGAGCCCGTCCAGGCCGGCCGGGCCGGGCGCTTGACGATCGGGGCGAAGACCTCGGCGATCTGCTCCTTGTTGAGGGTCTCCTTCTCCAGGAGCTCCAGGACCAGGTTGTCGAGCACGTCGCGGTTCTCGACCAGGATCTCCCAGGCCTCGTTGTGCGCCGTGTCGATGAGCTTCTTGACCTCTTCGTCGACCAGCCCGGCGACCTCTTCCGAGTAGTCGCGCTGGTGGCCCATCTCGCGGCCCAGGAACGGCTCCGAGCTGTCGGAGCCGAACTTGATCGCGCCGAGGCGCTCGGTCATGCCGTACTGGGTGACCATGGCCCGGGCCGTCGCGGTGGCCTTCTCGATGTCGTTCGAGGCACCGGTGGTCGGGTCGTGGAAGACCAGCTCCTCCGCCGCGCGCCCGCCCATCATGTAGGCGAGCTGGTCGAGCATCTCGTTGCGGGTGGTGGAGTACTTGTCCTCGTCCGGCAGCACCATGGTGTAGCCGAGGGCCCGGCCGCGGGACAGGATGGTGATCTTGTGCACCGGGTCGCTGTACTGGCAGGCCGCCGCGACCAGGGCGTGACCGCCCTCGTGGTACGCGGTGATCTTCTTCTCCTTGTCGGACATGATCCGCGTGCGCTTCTGCGGACCGGCCACGACGCGGTCGATCGCCTCGTCCAGGATGCCGTTGTCGATCAGCTTCTTGTCCGAACGGGCGGTCAGCAGGGCCGCCTCGTTGAGGACGTTCGACAGGTCGGCGCCGGTGAAGCCGGGGGTGCGCTTGGCGACGGCCGACAGGTCGACGTCGGGCGCGATCGGCTTGCCCTTCTGGTGCACCTTGAGGATGTCCAGCCGGCCCTGGAGGTCGGGGCGCTCCACCGCGATCTGGCGGTCGAAGCGGCCCGGGCGCAGCAGCGCCGGGTCCAGGATGTCGGGGCGGTTGGTGGCGGCG
>NZ_JBEZUT010000642.1:0-1792 GCF_040636595.1 Kitasatospora sp. NPDC036755 | reverse complement strand
ACGAGTTCGACGCGCTGTTCTTCAACATCTCGGGCACCGAGGCCGCCGTGATGGACCCCCAGCAGCGACTGCTGCTGGAGGAGTCCTGGCGGGCCGGCGGCGGGCCGGCGGCGGGCCGGCGACGGGGAATCGGGTTGCGGCCGCACCGGGCGGGAGGAAAGGCTCCTACCGCTCCGACCATGCCGAAACCTTCCGAAACAGGACGTCCCGATGAGCAACGTCATAGTCAGCACACGTCACGGCCGGGTCCGCGGCCGCCTCCACGAGGGCACCGCGTCCTTCCTGGGCATCCCCTACGCGGCCCCGCCGTTCGGGGCGAACCGGCTGCGTCCGCCCCGGGCCCCCGAACCGTGGAGCGGCGTGCGCGACGCGCTCGTCCACGGCCCGAGCGCACCCCAGGCGCCCGGCAACCCCGCCATGGCCGACCTGCTCACCGCGCCGGGCCCGCAGGGCGAGGACTGCCTCAACCTCAACGTCTGGACGCCTTCCCCGCACCGGTCCGGCGAAGGACTGCCCGTCATGGTGTGGATCCACGGCGGCGCCTTCCGCAACGGCGCCGGCTCGCTGCCCACCTACGACGGGGCCGTCCTCGCCCGGGACGGCGTCGTCTGCGTCACCCTGAACTACCGGCTGGGCGCCGAGGGCTTCCTCCTGCTGCCCGACGGCACCGCCAACCTCGGCCTGCTGGACCAGATCGCCGCACTGGAGTGGGTGCGCGACAACATCGCCGCGTTCGGCGGCGACCCCGGCAACGTGACCGTCTTCGGGCAGTCCGCCGGAGCGATCTCCATCACCGCGCTGATGGCGATGCCGCGCGCCGAGGGCCTGTTCCGACGGGCCGTCACCCAGAGCGGGGCCGGGCACCACGCGCACTCGCCGGAGACCGCGCGGCGCGTCACCGAACGGCTGGCCGCCCTCGCCGGCGTCGAGTGCACCGTCGAGGCCCTCGCCGCCGTCCCGCCGCGGGACCTGGCCGCGGCCAACGGCCGACTCGCCCAGGAGATCGCCCGCAGCACCGACCCGGGCCAGTGGGGCGAGTCCGCGGGAGGCGGCACGACCGCCCTGCCGGTGGCCGGAACCGCGACACTGCCCGAGCGCCCCGTCGACGCCGTCGCCGCCGGCGCGGGCCGCGGGATCGACCTGCTCACGGGCGTCACCTCCGAGGAGTTCCGCCTGTTCCTGGTGCCGCTCGGCATGGCCGACCGCATCGACGACGGCTTCCTGCAGGGCTTCCTCGCCTCGCTCGGGCTGGACCCCGCGGCCGCCCGGGCCGTCTACGCCGGGGCCCGGCCGGGGGCCGGCGCCGCCGACCTGTTCTCCGCCGCGATCAGCGACCACGCCTACCGCGTGCCGGCGCTGCGCGTCGCGGAGGGCCGCGCCGCCCACGGCGCCGACACCTACTTCTACGAGTTCACCCAGCCCTCCCCCGCCCGGGACGGCGCCCTCGGGGCCTGCCACATGGCCGAACTCGGCTCCGTCTTCGGCAATCCCGAGGACCCGCTGACGGACCCGTCGACCCATCCGGAGCTGTCCGACCGGATCCGCGGCGCCTGGACCTCCTTCGCCCGCCACGGCCGTCCCGCCACCGACCGACTGCCGCACTGGCCGGCCTACTTCCCCGACCGGTCCGTCATGGTCCTGAACGCCATCGCGCCCGCCGTCCGCCAGGACCCGGGCCGGGCCGAACGGCTCCTGTGGGAGGGCCTGCGCTGACCGGACCGCCGCGGGGCCGGTGACGCGGGGGCACCCGCGCCACCGGCCCGCGGGGCCGCACGGACGCGCCGTCCGGGGT
>NZ_JBEZUT010000641.1:0-1794 GCF_040636595.1 Kitasatospora sp. NPDC036755 | reverse complement strand
CCGGTGCGGCGGCACGGCGGCACGGTCGGTGCGGCGGGGCGCCGGCCGGGGTCAGCCGGCGGGCTGGTCGTGGGTGGAGCAGTGGATGCCGCCCCCGCCGCCGGCGATGGTGTCGATCCGGAGGGGGACGATCTCGCGGTCCGGGAACCGGTCCCGGAAGACCTCCTGGGCGTGGCGGTCGGCCCTGGCGTCGCCGAACTCCGGCAGGTAGACGCCCTTGTCGCCGATGTAGAAGTTCATGTAGGTGGAGACGAAGGCATCGCCGCGGCCGGTGATCCGGTCAGGGTCGGGCTGGCCGACCTCGATCACCGTCAGCTTGCGGCCGGCGGCGTCGATGGCCTCGGCGAGGACGGCGCGGGCCTGGTCCGCGGCGCGGGACCAGACGTCCGGCGGGGTGCCGGGGAAGGCCCGGTCGAGCAGGACGACTCCGGGGGCGACGAACCGGGCGAGGCAGTCGACGTGGGCGTCGGTGATGTCCTTGCCCCGGACGCCCGCCAGCCAGATCACCTTGGTGAGGCCCAGGGCCCGCTTGAGCTCCGCCTCGATCTCGTCGCGGGTGCGGCCCGGGTTGCGGTTGTCGTTGACCACGGAGCTCTCGGTGACCAGTAGGGTGCCCTGGCCGTCGGTCTCGAAGGAGCCGCCCTCGGCGGTGACCGGGGTCGCGATCCGCTCGATCCCGTACTTCTCCAGGACCGTACGGGCGATCCGGGCGTCGTTGGTGTGCTCCTGCTTGCCGCCCCAGCCGCTGAAGTTGAAGTCGACGCCCTGGACCTTGCCGTTCTCCTCCACGAAGACCGGCACGGTGTCGCGGGCCCACAGGTCGTCCACCGGGACGGAGAGCAGCTCGACGTCCGAGCCGCAGGCGTTGCGGGCGGAGGCCTCCTGGCCGGGGCGGACGAGCATGACCACGGGTTCGCGCCCGCCGATGGCCCGGGCCACCGAGGCGATGTCCGTACGGACGGCCCCGAGCTGCTCGCCCCAGACGTTCTCGGAGGCGGGCCAGGCCATGAAGGTCCGCTCGTGCTTCTCCCACTCGCCGCCGAGGCGGCGGCCGCGGGCGGGGGCCGGTGTGGGGGAGGGCGCCGCCGGCGACGGCGGCTCGGGAGTGCCGCTGCCCGGGGCGGTCGGCGCGGTGGAGTCGGCCGGGCCGTCCTCGGAGGCGGCGCAGGCGGTCGCGCCGAGGGCGATCGCACCGGCGCCGACGAGGGAGCGCAGGACCGTGCGGCGGGCGAGGGAGGGCTTGGACACGCGGGACTCCGGTGGGGCTGGGGGTGGTTCTGGCCCGGCACCGCCGGGACCTGCACTCTTACACTGACTGAAAAATCAGTCAAGCTCGCTGAGGGGAGCCGCCCAGGGGCGCCGGGGCGCCGCCGCGGCTGCGCCCCCGCCGTTGCGGCGCTCAGTCGTTGCGGCGGTACTGGTCCAGGGAGACCCTGACCGGCCCGTCCGCGCCCGGGGCCGACAGCACCCGGACGACGGCCAGGTCCAGGCCGTCCGCGGACCGGACGCAGAACGAGCCGCGCGGTCCGAGGGCACCGAACGGCACCCGCCCGGCGGGGTTGGCGCCGAGCCCCTTCAGGCAGTCGGCGCCGCCCGGGCCGGCGTCCCAGCGGACGAAGGTGTCGGCGCCCTCCGGGACGAGGAACTCGCCGTCGCCGCGGCCGACGTACCACGTCGCGCTGTCGGCCGGGACGACCGTGGCTCACCGAACGATCCGCCGAGGAACAACAGACGCCGCGGGCCACAGTGCTTGATCCCGCCGACGGCCTCCACCCCGACGATGTCGCGGACCAC
>NZ_JBEZUT010000640.1:0-1797 GCF_040636595.1 Kitasatospora sp. NPDC036755 | reverse complement strand
CCGGCGGCCAGCGCGCCGTCCACCACGGTGGCGGCCACCACGGCCGCGAGCTCCGACACCCGCTCGGGCAGCGGCAGCCGGTGCAGCGCGGCGGGCAGCGGTGAGAGCCGGCCGAGCAGCCGTGCGCGTTCCTCGGGACGGATGCTCAGCCAGACCGCCTGCCGGTGCGCCTCCTCGCGCTCCTCCGGGCTGAGCCCGTCGCCGCCGCGCCGGCCGCCGCCGACGGTCCGGGCCAGCCAGTCCACCTCGGCCAGCACCTCCGGCAGTCCGGCCACCGCGAGCAGCCGCGAGCAGTGCTCGCCCGCGCACTCGGGGTGGAAGCAGTCGTAGCGGGCGACCACGACCGGCGCCCCGCCCCGGACCAGTTCGTCGATGAGCTCGGCGCCGTCCGGTTCGGTGACGACGCGTTCCAGGCCGGTGGTGTCGATCCGTCGGTCGCGGTAGTGCGGGACGGCTCCCGGCGCGAAGGCGGCCCCGAGTGCGAGCACCGCGACCGCTGCCACGGCCTCGCGCCGGGAGCCGGGCGCCCGGGCCACGTCGGTGAGGTGGTGCAGGTCGAAGACGGTGTCCTCGACCTCGTCCCGCAGCCAGTCGCGGACCCGCTCCGCTCCCCCGGTGGAGAGCCAACGGGCCGCCGCTCCGGAGTTCTTGAGCAGCGCCTCGGTGAGCCGGACCGGGTCGGTGAACGGGTTGCCGAGGAAGGTGACCGGTCGGTGTGCCCGGGGCTGTGCCTGCGGCCGGCGGCGGACCACCTCGGGGGTGCCGCCGGCCAGCCAGCTGCGGACCTGCGGCGCGGTCCAGCGATCCTCCGGCTTCTTCGTGAACAGCCCCTGGAGGAGGAGCAGTTGACGAGGGTCACGGACGGCGCCGAGGTCAACCTCCTCGCCCATGACCAGTTCCAGCTCCAGCTCCTGGTCGTCCGGGCGCTCGCCGTCCGCGCCGACGAAGCGGGGGCGGCCGACGAACAGCTCGTACAGCACGTTGCCGAGCCCCCACCAGGGCCCGGCCTGGTGGTTCTTGCCCGCCAGTTGCTCGGGGGCCATGTAGGCGACGGTGACCATCATCGCGGAGGTGAACCGGCGGCTGTCGGTGAGCCGGTCCACGCCGCCGAAGTCCGCGATCACGAACTCCCCGGAGCCGCTGCCGGGGCGCACCAGGATGTTGGCGGGCTTGAAGTCCAGCGGGTTGCGCCTGATCCGCTGCTGCCAGAAGTCGAGGAGGGCGACCAGCTCGTAGACGATCTGCTCGGTGGCCCGGCGGTCGCCGTGCCCGCCCGCCCGCCACAGCCCGGCGACGTGCGCGGCGAGGGTGACCGGCAGGTACTCCATGGCCACCCAGTCGACCTGGGCGCCGTGGTGGCGGACCCTGCCGAAGTCGATCAGGTGCGGGACGTGCCGGCGGAAACCGTCGTTGCGCAGGTGGGCGAGCAGGTCGTGGTCCATCGGCTGGCCGGCGACGGCCACCTTGACGGCCGCGTCGCCGCCGCCGTCGGTGCGCCGGACGTACCAGACGGTGCCCTCCGAACCCGCCCCGGCCCGGCCGAGCGGGACGAACCGACTCCGCAGGGCGTCCGGGAAGGCCCCCTCGAACGGGTCGTCGGTGCCGGCACCGCCACCGAAGCCCCCGGGATCGGCTCCGGTGCCGTTCGGGTCACCGTCGGAGCCACTGCCGGGGCCGCCGCCCGGGCGTCCGGCCGGGGCCGGGCCGCCGGGCCCGACGCCGTCCCTGTTCCGCCTCGCCGAGTCCTGGGGGATCACCCCCGACGCCGAACTCGGGCACTCCGTCGGCGAGATCGCG
>NZ_JBEZUT010000639.1:0-1800 GCF_040636595.1 Kitasatospora sp. NPDC036755 | reverse complement strand
CGTCATCGCGCGAGCTCCATCTGTTCGTCTCGGTTGTCGTGGTGAAGGTGGGGAGGGCGGAAGTCGGGGGAGACCTCTCGGATCTCCTCCGGCCCGCGTTCGGTGCCGCGGGCGGCGAGCTCGGCGGCGTGC
This sequence comes from Kitasatospora sp. NPDC036755, assembly GCF_040636595.1. Taxonomy (NCBI): domain Bacteria; kingdom Bacillati; phylum Actinomycetota; class Actinomycetes; order Kitasatosporales; family Streptomycetaceae; genus Kitasatospora; species Kitasatospora sp. NPDC036755. The sequence goes on along the minus strand of NZ_JBEZUT010000639.1, from coordinate 1,668 downwards.
TTCACGGCGGCCGCCAGCTCGGGGCCGGACGGCCCCGCGTCGGGCGGGTACCACTCGGGGCCGTTGGGGCCGTGGACGGCCAGCTCCCCGGGGTTGGCGGTGCCGGCCGGGGAGGGCCCGATCTCGGCGACCATCCGGCCGCGGTAGATCACCTGGCCCTCGGCGGTGACCTGGAAGGCCCGGCTCTCGGCCTGGCCCGGGAGGATGACCTGGGAGGGCGTGAGCGGTGTCCTGCAGATCCGCTCCCCGTCGATGGCCAGCCCCTGGTGGTCGAGCACGACCTGGTGGCCTGCCTTCTCGATCACCAGGCGCGGGTTCTCCTCGGGCCTCACTCGCTCCACCTCCAGCTGGTGAGCTCGTACAGCTCGCCCAGCAGCGGCAGGCTCAGCTCCCACTCGGCGCCGTCGGCGTCCAGCACGACCACCGCGGGCGGCTCCGAGAGCCTGCGCTGGATCTGCAGGCGTCGGCCCCCGGTCCACGTGCCGGGGGAGTACTCGGGCCGCAGCCTCCACTCCTGGCCCGCGTCGGCCAGCAGCAGGGAGTCCCCCTCCTCGATGCGCTGGCGGACGATCCGGCCGGCCTGCTCGGCGGGGAGTCGGTCCTGGATCATCAGCTCCCCGATCCGCTGATGGACGAACGTCGCCTCGGCACGGGGGGTGAGCAACTGGTGCAGCGTAGTCATGCCCAGACCTCCTGACGGATCTTCGAACGGCGGCGGGCCACCTGGGTGAGAGCGACCACCAGGGCCGCGGAGATGCGGACGGTGGCCAGCAGCGCCGCCGCCGGGTTGACCCGGAGCCAGTGGGCGGAGAGGACCAGGACGCCGGCGTACGCGCCGCCGGCGGCCGGGCCGACCCCGGCGTCGAAGCGGAGGGCGGCAACGGTGGCGAGCACGGCGGCGAGCATCGCCACCATGGCGGTGAGCTGGGTCCGCGGCCGCTGGGCCGCGTAGCTGATCGCGGTCATCGGGCCACCGTCCAGACCTGCAGATCGAGCCAGCCGGGGGCGTCCTCGGTCAGCTCGGCGCAGATGGCCAGCCGCTCGTCGGCGGCGGCCTGGTCGGCCTCGATGGCGGTGCGGATCAGCTCCTCGCGCTCCGGGCCGGTCAGGCGCCAGACCACGCCCCGCACGACGGGGCGGATCTGGAGCTGGTGGGCGGTCAGCCGGAGGTTGCCGGTGGGGATCTCGGAGCAGAACAGGGCGCGGGCCGCCCACTTCTGCAGGTCGGTGGAGTCGGTCAGCCCGAGCTCGTTGAACGGGACGCGGGCGAGCGGGCGGCGGTTCATGGGGTTGCGCATCGGTGTCTCCCAGCAGCGCTGACGGGGGACGGCCCGGGGCGAGCGGGCGGCGGTGCCGCTGCCGCCCCGGGCCGCGGAAGGGACGGGGCGGTCAGTACCGCTCGGGGACGCCCGACGTGGCGGGGGCCCACGATCCGGCGGACTCGCTGCCGTGGGAGAGGGCGCCGGCCAGCTGCCCGGTGCACGCGGTCTGGCGCTCGGAGGCGCTGGCCTGGTGCTGGGCGTAGTCCTGGGCGGCCTGGTCGAGCAGCCGCTGGGCCTCGGGGGTGGGGGCGCTCATCGGGCCACCACCAGGGCGCCGACGCACACCGGGCAGGACACGGAGTGCAGCTGTCCGTCGCGGCGGACCTGGACCTCGGCGAAGCCGCTG
>NZ_JBEZUT010000638.1:0-1818 GCF_040636595.1 Kitasatospora sp. NPDC036755 | reverse complement strand
GGGGGTTTCCCCTGGGGGCCGCCCTCGGCCCGCACCCACCCGGGGGGGGGGGGCGGGGGGGGCCCCGCCCCGCGCACGCCCCCCCCCCGGGGTTGGGGGGCGGGCGCTTCCGGTGCGCGCGGGCGGTCGCCTCAGCTCGGGCGGCCGAGGGCGCGGTAGGTCCAGCCGGCGGCGCGCCAGGCTTCGGCGTCCAGGACGTTGCGGCCGTCGAGGAGGCGGCGCTCGGCGACCACGGCGCCGAGTTCGGCCGGGTCCAGCTCGCGGAACTCGGACCACTCGGTGAGGTGGAGGACGACGTGGGCGCCCTCGGCGGCCTCCAGCGCGGAGTGGGCGTAGGTGAGCGACGGGAACATCTTGCGGGCGTTGTCCACGGCCTTGGGGTCGTAGACGGTGACCTGGGCGCCCTGGAGCTGGATCTGGGCGGCCACGTTGAGGGCGGGGGAGTCCCGGATGTCGTCCGAGTCGGGCTTGAAGGAGGCGCCGAGGACGGCGACCCGGCGGCCCAGGAAGCCGTCGCCGCACTGCTCGCGGGCCAGCTCGACCATCCGGGAGCGGCGCCGCATGTTGATCGAGTCGACCTCGCGCAGGAAGGTCAGCGCCTGGTCGGCGCCGAGCTCGCCGGCCCGGGCCATGAACGCGCGGATGTCCTTGGGCAGGCAGCCGCCGCCGAAGCCGAGGCCGGAGTTGAGGAACTTGCCGCCGATCCGCTCGTCGTAGGCGAGTGCCTTGCTGAGCTGGGTGACGTCCGCGCCGGCCGCCTCGCAGACCTCGGCCATCGCGTTGATGAAGGAGATCTTGGTGGCCAGGAAGGAGTTGGCGGCCGCCTTGACCAGCTCGGCGGTCGCGTAGTCGGTGACCATGAACGGCACCCCGGCCGCGATCGGCTCCGCGTACACCTCGCGCAGCACCCGCTCGGCCCGCTCGCTCTGGGCGCCGACCACGATCCGGTCCGGCCGCAGGGTGTCCCGCACGGCGAAGCCCTCGCGCAGGAACTCCGGGTTCCAGGCCAGTTCGGCGCCCTCGCCGACCGGCGCCAGCGCTGCCAGCCGCTCGGCCAGCCGGGCCGCCGAGCCGACCGGGACGGTCGACTTGCCGACCACCAGGGCGGGGCGGGTCAGGTACGGCGCGAGCTGGTCGATCGCGGTGTCGACGTACGACATGTCGGCCGCGAACTCGCCCTTGCGCTGCGGGGTGTTGACGCAGACGAAGTGCACGTCGCCGAACTCGGCGGCCTCCTGGGCGGAGGTGGTGAAGCGCAGCCGACCGGTCGAACCCTCGTGCCCCGCGACGTGCTTGAGCAGCAGTTCGGACAGCCCGGGCTCGTACATCGGGACGCGGCCGGCGGTCAGCATGGCGATCTTGTCGGGGTCGACGTCCAGACCCAGCACCTCGAAGCCGAACTCGGCCATCGAGGCGGCGTGCGTGGCGCCGAGGTAGCCGGTGCCGATCACGGAGATGCGGAGGGTCACGGGTTCTCCTTGGATGCGGACGCGACCAGTACGGATGCCCTGATGCTATCCGCCCGCCGGGGGCGCACCGGGATCGCCTGCACGCCCGAGGGGGCCGCTGGACGCTAGGCAGCCGCAGGTCGGCGCCCTAGGATCTCTACTGAACGGTAGTTAACCGCGGATTCGACTCGCACCCGGGCGTCGATCGGACCTCGCCCGGGCGTCGGTCACTGAACGACGAGGCAGGCATCATGGCGGGCAGCGCAGGGGCGGCTGACTTCGATCTCTTCCGGATCTCCGAGGAGCACGGGATGCTCCGTGAGGCGGTGCGTTCGCTGGCCGAGGCGAAGATCGCTCCGTTCGCGGCGGA
>NZ_JBEZUT010000637.1:0-1822 GCF_040636595.1 Kitasatospora sp. NPDC036755 | reverse complement strand
ATGTTCGCGGACATGTACCCGTCGAGGAACGGGCGGCCGAGCATGCCGCCGCAGGTCCTGGCGGCGACCGTGGTCCTGCAGTCCCTGCACGGGCTCCCCGGCCCTGCGGCGCGCAAGGACGGCGACACCCGCCCCGCGCACCGACGCGGCGCGGGACAGAACGCCCGGCACTCCACCCGGCAGGAGACCGAGCGCCATGGCGCGGACGGGCGGGCGCGGCGAATACGCGGGCCGCGGCGGCGAGTCGTTCGTCGAACCGGACGGGCGCGGCTTCGCCTACCTGGACTTCGGCGGCGACGGCCGCCCGGTCGTCCTCGCCCTGCACGGGCACGTCGGGCGGGGCAGGTCCTTCGCGCCGCCGGCCGCAGCCCTCGCCGGGCGCTACCGGGTGGTGGCCCTCGACCAGCGCGGGCACGGACTGTCCGACCACGGAGGCGAGTTCACCCCCGGCCGCTACGCGGCGGACGTGGCGGCGTTCCTCGACGCCCTCGCCCTGGCGCCCGTCGCGGTCCTGGGGCATTCGATGGGCGGCGCGGTCGCCTTCCACCTCGCCCTGCCGCGCCCCGACCTGGTGCCGGCGCTGGTGGTCGCCGACATGACGACGCTCAACCGCGGGCCCGAGACCCGTCCGTGCTGGACGTGTCCGGCCGGCCGCGCCGCACCCGCACGCGTCGGGACCTGGCGCGGGCGCTGACCGAACGCGGGGTCCCGGCCGTCCGCTTCATGGACAGCGCCGTCGAGTTCGACGACGGCTGGGGGTTCGTCTTCGACGCCGACGACCTGATGGCCTCGCAGGAGGGCCTGCGCGGGGACTTCACCGCCGTGTGGAACGCGACCCGCCGGCCCGCGCTGCTCCTGCGCGCCGCCGACAGCTTCCTGCTCACCGCCGCCACCGCCCGGCGGATGGCCGCCGAGCGGCCGAACACCCTCCTGGTGGAGGTCCCCGGCTGCGGGCACTGGCTGCACGCGGACGCCCCGGAGGCCTTCGCCCGGGAGGTGGGCGCCTTCCTCGACCGTACGCGTGGCGTCAGATCCGGGTGGCTCCGAGGGCCTTGACGGCGTGCAGGGCGCGGGCGGTGGTCTGCCGGTGCTCGCCGACGGGGGCGACGTAGTCGAGGACGGCGCGGGCCGCGTCCTCGCCGAGGGTGCGGGTGATGACCCAGGTGGCGAGGTACTGGGAGGCCAGGCAGCCGCCGGCGGTGGCGATGTTGCCCTCGGCGTGGAACGGCGTGTCCAGGACGGTGATGCCGCGGGCCTCGACGAAGGGGCGGGTGGCCGAGTCGGTGCAGGCCGGCATGGTGCCCAGCAGGCCGAGGTGGGCGAGCACCAGCGCGCCCGAGCACTGGGAGCCGATGAGCTGGCGGGCCGGGTCCAGCGGCAGCCGGGCCGGCAGGCCGGCGTCGGCGACGACGTCGCGGGTGCGCACGCCGCTGCCGATCAGCACGACGTCGGCCTCGGTGACGAAGCCGATCGGGCGCTGCCCGGTGACCCGGACGCCGTTCATCGAGGTGACCTGCGGGGTCGGGGTGGTGATGAAGGCTTCCAGGCCGTCCTGGCGGCAGCGGTTGATCAGCGCGGAGGCGATGAAGCTGTCGAGCTCGTTGAACCCGTCGAAGGTGACCACGGCGACCTGTGCCATCACTGCTCCCTCATGCCTCGCGTCCGTCACACGGTATCCGTCACGCGGCGTCCGTCACGCCGGCGTCCGGTGTCCGTGCGCTCCATTGTGCCGCGCGCCGCCCGGGAGTTCGGGCAGGTGCGGCCGGTCGGCGTGGACCCCGCTGCCCTCCGCGAGCTCGACCAGCACCGAGGCGGTGGTGGT
>NZ_JBEZUT010000636.1:0-1834 GCF_040636595.1 Kitasatospora sp. NPDC036755 | reverse complement strand
TTCTCGTCGCGGTCGCGGCGCTGGGTGGGGATGGCGGTGGTGTCTTCGGTCGTCTGCTGGGCCATGGCGGTGAGGACGGCGTCGGGGCCGACCTCCAGCAGGGTGGTGACTCCGCTGTCGGTCAGGGTGCGGACGGCGTCGGTGAAGCGGACGGCGGCGCGGACCTGGTCGACCCAGTACTGCGGGTCGGTGAGTTCGGCGGTGGCGAGGGTGCCGGTGACGGTGGAGACGAGCGGGATGGTGGGCTCGTTGTAGGCCAACTGGGTTGCCACGGTGGCGTACTCGGCGAGCATGGGCTCCATGAGGGCGCTGTGGAAGGCGTGGGAGACGCGGAGCTTGGAGGTGCGGCGGCCTTGGGTGGCGAAGCGCTCGGCGAGCGCCTCGACAGCGGTGGCTTCGCCCGAGATGACCACGGAGCGGGGGCCGTTGAGGGCGGCGATGTCGACGCCGTCGGTCAGGTGCGGGGTGACCTCGGCTTCCGTCGCCTCGACGGCGATCATCGCGCCGCCACTCGGAAGGGCCTGCATGAGTCGGCCACGGGCGGCGACGAGTCGGGCGGCGTCCGGCAGGGACCAGACGCCGGCGACGTGGGCGGCGGCGAGTTCGCCGATGGAGTGTCCGGCGAGGTACTGCGGGCGCACGCCCCAGGAGTCGAGGAGGGCGAAGAGCGCGACCTCGACGGCGAAGAGGGCGGTCTGGGTGTAGGCGGTCTGGTTGAGGAGGTCGCTGTCCTCGCCCCAGACGACCTCGCGCAGGGGTCGGTCGAGCCACCGGTCCAGCTCCGTGCAGACCTCGTCGAAGCGGGCCGCGAACACGGGGTGGGCGTTGTACAACTCCTGTCCCATGCCGAGGCGCTGGGCGCCCTGGCCGGTGAACAGGAAGCCGGTGGTCCCGCCGGAGCGGGCCGCACCAGCGAGCGGTTCGGTGCCGTCGGCGATGCGGTCGAGCGCGGTGAGCAGTTCCTCGCGTTCGGCGGCCGCGACGACCGCCCGGTGCTCGAAGCTGGTACGGGTGCCGACCAGGGAGTGGGCGACGTCCAGCAGCCGCAGGTCGCCGTGAGCCGTCAGGTGCTCACGCAGCCCCGCCGCCCGGTCGCGCAGGGCGTCCGCGCTGCGCGCGGTGAGGACGAACGGCAGGGCGGTGCCGTCCGGTTCCTGCGCGTCGACCATCGCGGCCTCGGGTGCCGGAACCCCCTCGATGATGATGTGGGCGTTGGTGCCGCTGAGGCCGAAGGAGGAGACGCCGGCCCGGCGGGGTCGGTCGCCGAGGGGCCATGCGCGCGGCTCGGTGAGCAGCTCGACGGCGCCGGCCTCCCACTCCACCTGCGAGGAGCGCTGCTCGGCGTGCAGGGTGCGGGGCATGACGCCGTGGCGCATGGCCTCGACGACCTTGATGACGCCCGCGACGCCGGCGGCGGCCTGGGCGTGGCCCATGTTGGACTTGATGGATCCCAGCCACAGCGGCGCGCCGTCCTCGCGTCCCTGCCCGTAGGTGGCGATGAGGGCCTGGGCTTCGATGGGGTCGCCGAGGCGGGTGCCGGTGCCGTGGGCTTCGACGAGGTCGATGTCGGCGGTGGTGAGGCCTGCGGTGGTGAGGGCCTTGCGGATGACGCGTTGCTGGGAGGGGCCGTTGGGGGCGGTGAGGCCGTTGGAGGCGCCGTCCTGGTTGACGGCGGTGCCGCGCAGAACGGCCAGCACCGGGTGGCCGTTGCGGCGGGCGTCGGACAGCCGCTCCAGCAGGAGCATGCCGACGCCTTCGGAGATGCCGGTGCCGTCGGCGTTGTCGGAGAAGGACTTGCTGCGGCCGTCGGTGGCGAGTCCGCGTTGTCCGCTGA
>NZ_JBEZUT010000635.1:0-1858 GCF_040636595.1 Kitasatospora sp. NPDC036755 | reverse complement strand
GACCTGGACGTGCTGCTGCTGGACCTGCCGCCCGGCACCGGCGCCCCGGGCCCCGCCGCCCTGGTCGCCGCCCACATCGCGGCCGTCCTCGGCCGCCCCGCCGACCACCCCGTCGAGCCGGACCTGCCCTTCCGCGACCTCGGCTTCAGCTCGCTGATGAGCGTCGAGCTGCGCGAGAACCTCGCCGCCGCCACCGGCCTGCGGATGCCGGCCGGACTGCTCTTCGACCACCCGACGCCGCGCGCGCTGACCGCCTTCGTCGAGGCACGGCTGGCCGGTGACGGCGAGGAGGACGAGACCGGCGGCGCGACCGCCGGACCCGCCCCGGCCGGCTCGGACGAGCCCGTCGCGATCGTCGGCATGGCCTGCCGCTACCCCGGCGGGATCGCCTCGCCGGAGGACCTGTGGCGGCTGGTCGCCGAGCACGGCGACGCCGTCTCCGCCTTCCCCGCCGACCGCGGCTGGGACGAGGACCTGTACGACGAGGACCCGGAGCGCCCCGGCCGCAGCTACGTCCGCGAGGGCGGCTTCCTGGCCGACGCGGGCCGCTTCGACGCCGCCTTCTTCGGCATCTCCCCGCGCGAGGCCACCGCGATGGACCCCCAGCAGCGGCTGCTGCTGGAGACGGCCTGGGAGGCGCTGGAGCGCGCCGGACTGCTCCCCGCCGACCTGCGCGGCTCCCGCACCGGCGTCTTCGTCGGCGCCTCCGCCGGCGACTACGGCCCCCGGATGCACGACGCCCCGGACGGGGTCGAGGGGCACCTGCTGACCGGGACGGCGGCCAGCGTGATGTCCGGGCGGATCTCCTACCAGTTCGGCTTCACCGGGCCCGCGGTGACCGTCGACACGGCCTGCTCCTCCTCCCTGGTCGCCCTGCACCTGGCGGTGCAGTCGCTGCGCCGGGGCGAGTCGGAGCTGGCCGTGGCCGGCGGCGTGACGGTCATGTCCACCCCCGGCATGTTCGTCGAGTTCTCCCGGCAGCACGGGCTGGCGCCGGACGCGCGCTGCAAGGCCTTCGCGGCCGCCGCCGACGGCACCGCCTGGTCGGAGGGGGTCGGCCTGCTGGTGCTGGAGCGGCTGTCCGAGGCCCGCCGCCGGGGCCACCGGGTGCTCGCCGTGGTGCGCGGCTCGGCGGTCAACCAGGACGGCGCCTCGAACGGGCTGAGCGCCCCGAACGGGCCCTCGCAGCAGCGGGTCATCCGGCAGGCGCTCGCCGACGCCGGACTCGCCGCCACCGACGTGGACGTGGTGGAGGCGCACGGCACCGGCACCACGCTCGGCGACCCGATCGAGGCGGAGGCGCTGCTGGCCACCTACGGGCACGGCCGGCAGGACCGGGAGCCGGTGCTGCTCGGCTCGCTGAAGTCCAACCTCGGGCACACCCAGGCCGCGGCGGGCGTCGGCGGCGTGATCAAGATGGTGCAGGCGATGCGGCACGGGCTCGTCCCGGCGACCCTGCACGTCGACGAGCCGACGCCGCACGTGGACTGGTCCTCCGGCGCGGTCGTCCTGGCCACCGAGGACCGGCCCTGGCCGCGCAACGGCGGCCCGCGCCGCGCCGCCGTCTCCTCCTTCGGGATCAGCGGCACCAACGCCCATGTGATCGTCGAGCGGCCGGAGTCGGAGCCGGAGCCGGAGTTTCAGCCGCTGCCGGAGGCCGCCCCGGCGGACGGGGCCGCTGATGCCGCGCCGTCGGCAGTGCCCGTCCCCTGGCCGCTCTCCGCCCCCACCGAGGAGGGCCTGCGGGCCCAGGCCGCGCGCCTGCTCGACTTCGCCGCGGCCGCCCCCACGCCGCACCCGGCGCAGGTCGGCCGGGCGCTGGCCACCACCCGGGCGTCGTTCCGGCGCCGGGCCGTCG
>NZ_JBEZUT010000634.1:0-1858 GCF_040636595.1 Kitasatospora sp. NPDC036755 | reverse complement strand
CGATGCTGGACGTGCACGGCGGCGCCAGCCCGCTGGAGGACCTCCAGCCGGTCGCGCACGCCTCCGACATCCTCAAGCTGATCGACCTGGTCCGCGCCGGCACCTGCCCCGGCGGCCCCGGCCCCGGCCCCGCCCCCCGCGCCGGCGGCCCCGAGCCCCGCCGCTTCGCCGAGCCCGGCGCGTCCGAGCCCGCTGTGGCCGACCCCGTCGGCACGGCCCGCGTTCCACCCCCGGGGGGCGAAGTCCGCGCTCTCCCCGCCGCCCCACCAGGGCACCCCGACGACCACCATGCTGCTGGTGATCATGGTCCCCGGTGTGGTCGCCGCGGTGGCCCTGCGCCCCGGTCGGGGGCGAGGCGGCGGCAGGTCGGGCCGCTCCTGACGCGTTCGCCGACCGGGATCCGAGGGTGGATCCCCAGCTGTTCGTTCCGTCACATGCCATGTCAGAGAAGGGAGTTCCCATGTCCGAATGGATGGCGTTGACCATCGCCATGGCGGCGGCCGTCGCCGTGGTCGTGGTGGTGCTGCTGCTGAGGCGCCGTCAAGCGGGCTTCGAGGAGAGCACCGACGAGACCCCGGACGTCATCGAGTACATCACCATGATGATCGGGGTGGTCTACGCGATCGTCCTCGGTCTCGCCATCGCGGGGGTCTGGGAGGCGCGCGGCGCCGCCCAGGACGACCTGTTCCGGGAGGCGCAGTCGCTGCGCCAGGTGAGCGACCGCGCGGTGATCTACCCGGCGGAGTTCCGGGACCAGGTCCGGGCCGACGTGGACGCCTACGTCTCGTACGTCGTGAACACCGAGTGGAGCTACATGCAGAAGAACGGCGGGATCACCGACAAGGGCGATCAGCTGCTGCAGAAGCTCCAGACCGACGTCGGCACCCGCTCGCCCGCCTCCGACCTGGAGTCGGGGGCCTACCAGTCGATGACGGACCTGATCGGGCAGGCGTCCGACGCCCGGAACTCGCGCGGGCAGAACGCCGGTCCGACGATGCCGGGCGTGGTCTGGCTCGGCCTGATCGGCGGGGCGGTGGTGACCGTCGGCATGCTGTTCGCGCTCCAGATCCGGAACACGCCGAGGGAGCTGATCCTGGCGCTCTGCTTCAGCGTGCTGATCGCCTTCGCGCTGTTCATGATCTGGGACTTCGACAATCCGTTCGCGCGGAGCGTCTCGGTGACCACCCAGCCGTTCGAGGACCTCTTCCCCTCGCTCTTCAGCTGACCGCCCCGGCGGTCGGGAGTGGTCGGGGGTTGGGTCGATCCGGGCAGGTGATCTTCGGATAATCTTGCCCGGATCGTCGGGGGTCGGCCCCCGGCGGAGCGAACGAGGGGACCGCCCGCAGTGTCCGACCCGGCGCCGGATCCCGGCCCCCACGTCCCGTCGGCCCGCCCGGAGCGCGCCTGGTGGTGGCTGCCCGCCTCGGAGCGGCTCCGGCGGCGGAAGCAGCGCCGGGTCCGGGAGGACCACCGCAGGAGCTACCGCAAGGAGGAGCATGCCAAGGCCGAGCGGCGCAAGCGGCTCCGGCACGAGGGCACGGACTGCTGCCTCGACGGCTGCTGCGAGTTCGCCGATCCCTGCCTGATCGCCCTGATCCCCGTGATGATGGCCTCCGGCGTCCGCTTCGCCCTCGCCGGAGTGCGCGGGCACCGGACGGCCGACCCGTCGGCACCGGCCCCGCGCGGGTTCGCGGCCGGTGCGCTGTACGGCGCGGTGCGCTACTACCGCACCGAGGTCAGCCCCCGTCGACCGGCCTGCTGCCCGTACACGCCGTCCTGCTCGACCTACGCGGTGCAGGCGCTGCACCGGCACGGCGCGCTGCGCGGGGCCCGGCTGACGGCCGGGCGGCTGCTGCGC
>NZ_JBEZUT010000633.1:0-1868 GCF_040636595.1 Kitasatospora sp. NPDC036755 | reverse complement strand
CCGTGTCACTGCATGTCCCCCATGGTGGTGTCGTAGGTGCTGCCCGGGCCCGGCCCCCTGGACCGCCTCGTGGCCCGCCTCCGCGCCGCCAACGACGAGCGCCGCAGCGCCCCGCCCGTGTTCCTCGCCCCGGCCGGCTCCTTCCACGGCAAGCTCATCGGCACCGTCCAGTTCACCCACAACCCCGGCTACCGGACCCCGTTCAGCGCCCTCGCCGCCCAGGTCCGGTTCGTCCCGCTGGACGAGCCGGAGGCCCTGGAGCGGACCGTCGAGGAGGAGCGGCGGACCCTGCTCGACCTCGCCGTCGGGGACGGCGTGGTGCGGGTGGTCGAGCGCGACCTGCCGGTCGTCGGCGCGTTCGTCCTGGAGCCGATCCAGGGCGAGGCCGGCATCCGCCCCCTCGACCCGGAGGCCGTCCGGCGGATCCAGGCGGTCTGCGCGCGGATCGACTGCCCGATCATCGTCGACGAGGTGCAGAGCGGCATGGGCCGCTCCGGCGCCTTCTTCGCCTCCTCCCACCTGGGCCTCCAGGGCGACTACTTCACCCTGGCCAAGAGCCTGGGCGGCGGCGTGGCCAAGGCCGGCCTGACCCTGGTGCGCTCCTCGCGCTACCGCCGGGACTTCGAGCTCGTCCACAGCTCCACCTTCGCCAAGGACAGCTTCTCCACGCTGATCGCCGGCCGGACGGTGGACCTGCTGGAGGCCGACGGCGGCCGGGCGTACCGGCTGGCCGAGGAACGCGGCGCCCGCCTGACCGAACTGCTCGACGGGCTGCGGCAGGAGTTCGGGGACGTCGTGAAGGACGTCCGGGGCAGGGGCCTGATGCTCGGCGTGGAGTTCCACGACCAGTCCGACTCCCCCTCGGAGATCATCCGCGAGCAGGCCGCGGCGGGCCTGCTCGGCTACCTCTTCTCCGGCTACCTCCTGCGGGTGCACGACGTCCGGGCCTTCCCGACCGCGAGCGCCACCGGCACCCTGCGGATCGAACCCTCCATCCACCTGACGGACGAGGAGATCGCGCAGACCGTGTCCGCGCTGCGCGCCCTCGCCGCCACCCTCCGCAAGCACGACGGCGAGACGCTGCTGCACGGACACGCCTGACCGGCGGGCACACCCGCCGGGCACACCCGAGGGCCCGTCCCGCCGATCGCTCCCGTGCGCGGGAGCGATCGGCGGGACGGGCCTAAGATGCCTGAATCACTGGTACGGGCCCAAACCTCCGTATCCGTGGCCCAGGCCGTGTCCGATGCGGTGACGCCGAGACGAGGGAGCACCCGTGCCCAGCCAGCGGTCCATCAACGAGGCGGAGCGGCTCGTCCAGGCGAAGCTCGGCGGCATCGCGATCCGCCGGGAGCGGATGGCCGCGGTGGCGAACATCTACCGGGCCGCCTCCGCCGTGCGGCAGCACCTGGAGAACTCCGTGCTGCGCGGCTCGGACCTGACCTGGACCGCCTTCGTGGTGCTGTGGGTGGTGTGGGTCTGGGGCGAGTCCGAGACCCGGCACGTCGCCGAGGAGGCGGGGATCTCCAAGGGCACGCTGACCGGGGTGTCCCGCACCCTGGAGTCGCGCGGGCTGCTGAAGCGCGCCGACCACCCGACCGACGGTCGGCTGGTGCTGCTCTCGCTCACCGAGGAGGGCGAGGAGTTCATGCTGGAGGTGTTCCCCGCGTTCAACGAGGAGGAGGCCTTCGTGACGGAGCGGCTGAGCGACGCGGAGTGCGTCGGCCTCGCGGACGGGCTGCGGCGGGTGGTGCTCCAGGTCGAGGAGCAGGGGGAGGAGCGGCGGCGCTCGCTGCTGAACGGCGAGGAGCCCGCCCCGCGCCGCAGCGGCCGGCGCGCCCGCCGCTGACCGGACGGGCCCACCGGCC
>NZ_JBEZUT010000632.1:0-1870 GCF_040636595.1 Kitasatospora sp. NPDC036755 | reverse complement strand
TACTGGACCAGGAGGCCGTGGTGCTGCTGGTCGGCGGGGCGCGCGGGATCACCGCGCGGTTCGCGGCCGCGCTCGCCTCGGCGAGCCGCTGCCGGCTGGAGCTGCTGGGCCGCACCGCGCCGCCCGAGGGCCCGGAGGATCCGGCGACGGCCGCCGCCCGCGACCGGTCCGCGCTGCGGGCCGCGCTCGCTCGCCGGGGCGTACCGCTGCCCGAGGTCGACGCCGCCGCCTCCCGGCTGCTGGCCGGGCGCGAAGTCGCGGCGACCCTCGACGAACTGTCGGCGCTCGGCTCGCGGGCCCGCTACCGCGCGGTGGACGCGGCCGACCCGGCGGCCCTGCGCCAGGCGGTCAAGGAGGTGTACGCCGAGTACGGCCGGCTGGACGGCGTGGTCTACGCGGCGGGCGTGATCGAGGACAGGCTTCTCGCCGAGAAGGATCCGGAGTCCTTCCGGCGGGTGTTCGCCACCAAGGCGGACGGCGCCCGGGCGCTGCTGGAGGCGCTCGCCGAACTGCCCGGCGGGCCGGGGTTCACGGTGCTCTTCGGCAGCATCGCGGCCGCGCTGGGCAACCGGGGCCAGGCCGACTACGCGGCGGCCAACGACGCCCTGGAGGAGCTGGGTGCCCGCTGGTCGGACCGCACCGGGCGCCGGGCGCTGACGGTGCACTGGGGGCCCTGGGCGCCGGCCGGCGCACACGGCGGCATGGTGTCCGAGGAGCTGGCCCGGGACTACGTCCGGCGCGGTGTCAGGCTGATCGACCCGGACGCCGGCACGCTGGCGCTGCTGCGCGAACTCGCCTGGGGCGAGCGGTCGGAGCGGGCCGTGGTCTACACCGCCTCGGGCTGGTGAGCGTCCCGATGCGGCGGGCAGCCGCCCCGGTGGCCGTGGTGGGCATGGCGGTGCTGCTGCCGGGAGCCCCCGACCTGGCGGCCTACTGGCGGAACCTGGTCGACGGGGTCGACGCGGTCACCGACGTCCCGGCCGGGCGCTGGGACGCGGACTACTACGACCCGGGCGGCGCCACCGGGCCGGCCGTGCCGGACCGGCTCTACTGCCGGCGCGGCGGCTTCGTGGACGGGCTGGCCGAGGTGCAGCCGACCCGGTTCGGCCTGATGCCGAGCTCGGTCACGGCCACCGAGCCCGACCAGTTGATCGCGCTCCAGGTGGCCGCCGCCGCCATCGCCGACGCGGGCGGCCCGGAGCGGCTGCCGGACCGCGACCGGATCGGGGTGGTGCTCGGCCGGGGCGGGTACCTGACACCGGGCCTGGTCCGGCTCGACCAGCGGGTGCGCAGCGCGCACCAGGTGGTCCGCACACTCGCCGAGCTGCTGCCGGACCTGACGGAGGGGCAACTGGAGAAGGTCCGGGCCGCGTTCACCGACCGGCTCGGCCCGGATCAGCCCGAGTCGGCGATCGGCCTGGTGCCCAACCTGGCCGCCTCCCGGCTGGCCAACCGGCTCGACCTGCGCGGCCCCGCCTACACCGTGGACGCCGCCTGCGCGTCCTCGCTGGTCGCCGTCGACCAGGCGGTCGGCGAACTGGCCACCGGGCGCTGTGACCTGGTGCTGGCGGGCGGGGTGCACCACTGCCACGACGTCACGCTGTGGAGCGTGTTCGCCCAGCTGCGGGCGCTCTCGCCGAGCCAGCGGATCCGCCCGTTCCACCGGGGCGCCGACGGCCTGCTGGTCGGTGAGGGCACCGGCGTGGTGGCGCTCAAGCGGCTCGCCGACGCCGAGCGGGACGGTGACCGGGTGTACGCGGTGATCCGGGGCACCGGAGTGGCGAGCGACGGCCGGACGGCGGGCCTGGCCAGCCCCGACCCGGGGGGCCAGGCCCGCGCCGTCCGGGCGGCCAGGCGGGCGGCCGGGCGC
>NZ_JBEZUT010000631.1:0-1874 GCF_040636595.1 Kitasatospora sp. NPDC036755 | reverse complement strand
GGTGCGGAGGTCGAGTTCGGTGTTCAGGCGTGTGCGGATCCGACTGGCCAGCCGGGTGGCCAGCAGCGAATGCCCGCCGAGGTCGAAGAAACTGTCATCGATACCGACCCGCTCGACGCCCAACACCTCGGCGAACAGCCCACACAACACCTCCTCCCGAGGTGTACGCGCCGACCGCCCCGCCCCTGCCGCCGGAACCTCGGGAGCCGGCAAAGCCCGCCGGTCCAATTTCCCGTTCGCCGACAACGGCAACGACTCCAACACCATCACCACCGACGGCACCATGTACTCCGGCAACCGCCCCCGAACCCCGTCCCGCGCCACCACCGGATCCACCACAACACCCGTCTCCGGCACTACGAACCCCACCAACCGGGAATCCCCCGCACCACGCTCCCGCACCGCCACCGCCACCTGAGCAACCCCGGACTGCGCGGCCAACGCGGCCTCCACCTCACCCAGCTCGATCCGGAAACCCCGCACCTTCACCTGGTCATCCACCCGCCCGAGGTACTCCAAAACCCCCTCGGACGACCACCGCACCACATCACCCGTGCGATACATCCGACCGCCATCAGCCACGAACGGATCAGCTACGAACCGCTCCGCCGTCAAACCAGCCCGACCCCAATAACCCCGGGCAAGCTGCACCCCTGACAGATACAGCTCACCCGCCACTCCCGCCGGCACCGGACGCAGCCAACCATCCAACACCCGGACCCGCGTATTCCACACCGGACCACCAATCGGCACAGGCAAACCGACGTCCTCCCGCCGGCACCGCCACGCCGTCACATCAACCGACGCCTCCGTCGGCCCATAAAGATTATGCAACTCCGTCACACCAGAAAACGTCCCGAAAAACCTGTCCCGCGTCTCCCCTGACAATGCCTCACCACTGCACACCACAAACCGCAGATCCCGACACTCCCCCACCCCAGAAACCCGCAGAAAAACATCCAACATCGAGGGCACGAAATGCGCCACCGTCACCCGCTCACGCTGGACCAGATCCGCCAAATACTCCGGATCCCGATGCCCACCAGCCCGCGCCACCACCAAAGCCGCCCCACACACCAACGGCCAGAAGAACTCCCACACCGAGACATCAAAACTCGCCGACGTCTTCTGCAGAACCCGATCACCCACCCCCAAGCCAAACCGGTCCTGCATCCACAACAAACGATTCACAATCCCCGCATGCGACACCACCACCCCCTTCGGCACCCCCGTCGAACCAGACGTATAAATCACATACGCCGGACCATCCAACGACACCGAAGAACACCACCCGGCCGAAACCGAAGAACCGGCCCCGACCTCGTCCACCAACACCACCGGCGCACTCACACCGGCCAACAACGCACTGTCCACCGACGAATGCGACACCACCACCACCGGCGCCGCATCCCCCAGCATCAACCCCACCCGGTCAACCGGATACTCCGGATCCACCGGCACATACGCCCCACCCGCACGCACCACGGCCAACACCGCGACCACCAGATCCAACGAACGCGGCACCACCACCCCCACGAACGACTCCGGCCCCACCCCCAAACCCACCAACCGCCCAGCCAGCTCACCAACCCGCGCATCCAACTGCGCATACGTCAACTCAACACCCTCAGCCACCACGGCCACCGCATCCGGAGACCGACCAACCTGCGCAGCGAGCAGATCCACCAAGGTCACCCCCGGCACCTCACACACCGGACCCCGACCCCACTCAGCCAGCAGCCCCACCTCCTCCTCCGACAGCACTTCCAGCCGCCCGAGCGGGGTTCCGGGGGCCGCCACCCAGGCCTCCAGCGTGCGGACCAGACGGCCCGCCAGCACCCCCACCGACGCATGGTCAAACAGATCCGCGGAGT
>NZ_JBEZUT010000630.1:0-1889 GCF_040636595.1 Kitasatospora sp. NPDC036755 | reverse complement strand
CGAGCGGGAAGCGGAAGGACGCCGAGACGGGAAGCAAAGGCAGAGCGGGGCCGCGACGCCGGGGCCGGAGCCGGCGAACACCCGCACCCGCACCCGCACCCGGAAAACCCGGGGACATCGGCGGTCGTTCCCCCGACAATGGTCGCCATGGAGGAAGTCGAAGTCGTCGTCGCCCACACCGAACGCGCGACCCTGCGCGTCGGCGACGTGTTCCTGAAGATCGACGCCGACCGGGCGCGCACCGACGTCGAGGTCGAGGCCATGGCCATCGCGCCGATTCCGACACCGCGGGTCCTGTGGCGCGAGCCGCCCGTCCTCGCGCTCGCCGCCCTCCCCGGCACGGCGCTGGGCCGGCTCGGCGAGCCGTCGACCGCCTCGCCCGCGGCGTGGGCGGCGGCCGGTGCCGCCGCGCGGACCCTGCACGACGCGCCGCTGCCGCCCTGGCCCGGCCCGAGCGTCGACGAGCTCGCCGAGCGGCTCGACGGCGAGTGCGCGTGGCTCGTCGCGAACGAGGTCCTGCCCGCCGACCTGGTCACGCGCAACCGCCGGGTCGCCGAGGCCGCGCTCCGGCCGTGGACACCGGCGTTCGTCCACGGAGACCTCCAGCTCTCCCACGTGTTCGTGGACGGCGACGAGGTCACCGGCGTGATCGACTGGTCCGAGGCGGGCCGGGGCGACGCCCTGTTCGACCTCGCCGTCCTGACGCTCGGACACGAGGAGCACCTCGGCGACGTCCTCGCCGGCTACGGCACCGACGTCGACCTCGACGTCATCCACGCCTGGTGGTCGCTGCGCAGCCTGATCGCGGTCCGCTGGCTGGCCGAGCACGGCTTCGACCCGTCCGCGCCGGGCTGCGAGATCGACGTGCTGCGGGCCCGGCGGTGACAGCCTCGCCCGCAGCCGGGGTCCGGGCCGGGCCGGGGCGGGGCGCCGTCAGCCCCAGGTGAGCGGGGCGAGGTGGAGGTAGAAGCGCAGGCGCCCGTGTCGTCGCGGCGCCGGTCGAGCACCCGCGGTCCCGGTACGTCCCGGTCGGCGAGCCGGGCGAGCCGGTCGCGCTCGGTCTCCAGGGCGGCCGCGTCCGCGGCGACCACGCACTCGGCGTACGCGTCGGCGTCCGCACTGCGGTAGACGGCGGCCCCCGACTCGCCGGCGGTGACGGGCTGCCGGTCGCCGGCCCGGGCGCCGAGCAGCGGCGGCCGGGGGGTTCGCGGTCGGGGCCGTCGTCCGTGGCGACCGCTCCAGCCGGCCCGGCGCACCGGTTCGCCCCGCGGTCACGGCGTCCCGCGCGGGCGTCCCGCGCGCTCATCTCGGTCGCCACGGAGCGGAGTTGGTTCCGGCGGGTTCGTTTCCGGCGGGCCCCCGCCGTGTCGCCCGTCATCGAAGTACCGTGGGGCGCAGGCTGGTTCCGTGACCGCGCCGGCCCGGCGCGGCACGAGTGGAAGGACGAACATGACGAGCACACGCGGCCGTTTAGCCGCCCTGCTGGCCGCCGTCGCGGTGGTCGCCGGCACCACCCTGGCCACCCCCGCCCTCGCCTCCGCCTCCGCCTCCGCCTCCACCGGAGCCGGCGGCCGGATCACCGGTCAGGCCCCCTGCCCGGACGCGCCCGAGTTCACCTGCGGGACCCTCACCGTCCCGCTCGACCACGGCGGTACCGTCCCCGGCACCCTCGACCTCGCGGTGGCCGTCACCGGCAACACCACCGCGCCCAAGGGCGACCTGCTGTTCCTCACCGGCGGCCCCGGCCAGCCCGGCGTCCCGGCGATGAAGCGCACCGCCGGAAAGCTGGAACCGGTCCTCAAGGACTACCGGCTGGTCATGTACGACCAGCGCGGCACCGGCCGGGGCGCGCTCCAATGTCCCGGCCTCCAGGAGGACATGGGCTCCTC
>NZ_JBEZUT010000629.1:0-1920 GCF_040636595.1 Kitasatospora sp. NPDC036755 | reverse complement strand
CGGCGCAACGCCATCGAGGTCCAGGAACTGGAAGGCCCCGCGCTGGACGACGCGGTGGGCGTCGCGCTGGCGGCGAAGGACATTCTGGCCGAGCGGGCCGGCGGGCGGCGGGGCCGGCGGGCGGCGGCGGGCGGTGGGGTGTGCCGGAGGGTCAGGCGTCCTCGATGTCCGAGATCAGCTTGGTGCTCAGGTCGCTCTGCACCGCCAGCCGGGTGTGCCCGGCGTCGGGGCCGGTGCCCCAGGTCAGGGTGACCGTGGTGAACAGGTGCCCGGCGCCCGAGTCCTGGTAGCGCACCTCCCAGTGCGTGGGCACGTCCTGGGCGCGCAGCACGCCGTCGGCGTGGTTGGCCTCCTCCCAGGCGGCCAGCCGCCGGCGCAGGTCCTCGGTCAGGTAGTGGGCGCGCAGGTGGTCGCCCAGGTCGTCGGTTCCGTCGTCGACGGCGTCGATGTAGGCGCCGTAGAAGTCGGCGACCCGGTCGACCGCGGAGTCGGGGCTGCCGCCGCGCACGGCGGAGCCGGCGGCCTGGTCGTTCTCGTCGTCGGGCATGAGCTTCCCCTCCCGTCGGGCCGGGGCGGCTCGTCGGCCCCGGCCGGTCACAGGTGACCTCGACGGGCCCAACGAGCCGCCCCGGCCGGGGGTTACGGCCGGCGGGGTCACTGCCGGGCGCACTGTCCGTCGTCGTAGGCGGCGCGCGCCGCGAGCACCTGGGGCATGTGGCACTCGGCCCAGGCCTTGATCTGGCGGACGAGCGGCAGCAGGTCGCGTCCGAGCGCGGTGAGCTCGTAGTCGACGCGGGCCGGCACCCCGCCGGTGACGGTGCGGCTGACCAGGCCGTCGCGTTCCAGGGCGCGCAGGGTCTGGGTGAGCATCTTCTCGCTCACCCCGGCCAGGCGCCGGCGCAGGCCGCTGTAGCGCAGCGGCCCGTCGGCGAGGGCGTTGACGACGAGGCTGGTCCACTTGTCGCCGATCCGGTCGAGGAGTTGGCGGGCCGGGCACCAGGCGAGGTAGGCGTCGTAGGCGGCCGCCTCGGCGGCGCGGCGCTGGGCGGCGGTCGTGGTGGTGGGCACCGGCCCACTCTCCTTTCCGTGCGGTACGCACCTTCGGGTACGTCCTTCCCCGTGGAGAGTAACTCTCCTTAGGTTGGGTGCAGTTGTCGAGGCGTGAGGGGTGTGGGTGCGATGCGTGCCGTGGTGGTGCGGGAGTTCGGCGGTCCCGAGGTGCTGGAGGTGGCACAGGTGCCGGTGCCGCAGCCGGGGCGGGGCCGGGTGCGGGTGCGGGTGGCGGCGGCCGGGGTGAACCCGGTGGACGCGGTCACCCGCTCCGGGCTGCTCGCCGAGGCCGGACTGATGGCCGCGCGGGCGGTCACCGGCATCGGCTGGGACGTCGCGGGGACGGTGGACGCCGTCGGCCCCGACGTGGCCGGATTCGCGCCCGGGCAACGGGTGGTGGGCCTGCGCGACCGTCTGGACACCGACCTCGGCACCTACGCCGAGCACGTCGTCCTGGACGCGGACGCCCTCGCCCCGGCCCCGGCGGACGTCCCCCTGGCCCACGCGGCAACGCTGCCGCTCAACGGCCTCACCGCTCTGCAGGCGCTCGACCTGCTCGACCTGCCGGCCGGCTCCACCCTGCTGGTCACCGGCGCGGCGGGCGCGGTCGGCGGCTTCGCCGTCGAACTGGCCGCCCTGCGCGGCCTGCGGGTGGTGGCGCTCGCCGGGGAGGACGACGAGAAGACGGTGCGCGAACTGGGCGCCGAGTGGTTCGTGCCGCGCACCGCGCCCGATGTCGCCGAGGCCGTACGGCAGTCGGTGCCCGGCGGGGTCGACGGGGCGATCGACGCCGCCCTGCTGGGCGTACGGGCCCTGGGCGCGGTGCGCGGGCGCGGCGCCTTCGTCGCGGTCGCGGCGGGCAGCGCGCCG
>NZ_JBEZUT010000628.1:0-1926 GCF_040636595.1 Kitasatospora sp. NPDC036755 | reverse complement strand
CATCGACTCGGCCTGCGCCGGCTCGCTCATCTCCGTGCACGTGGGCTGCCAGTCGATCCGACTCGGCGAGAGCGACCTCGTGCTCGCCGGCGGCGCGCCAGCGGGGGCACCGCCACCGTGACCACCGGGGCGGTGGACGGCTCCGGTGCCGCCTCGCCCGGGCCGGGGTCCGGGACGGCCGGAGCGGGCGCGGCGGTGGCACTCGTCGCGGCCACGGTGATGAAGTCGGCCGCCAGGCCGACCGACTCGGCCGCGCCCTCGCCCGGCTCCGGCACGGTGTCCGAGACGGCGACCAGGGACTCGAACAGGATCGGCGCGTCCTCGGTGAAGGCCAGCCGGAGCTCGACGGTGCGGCTCCCGCCGTTCGCGAGCGTGATGACGCCGGAGTCCCGGTCCCCGGCCCGCAGTCCGAAGCAGAGCCGGTCGGTGCGCTGCGAGCAGCCGCCCGGGGTGGCGCCCCACCACTGCCCGTCCGCGGCACGAAACTCGAACCTGACGGTGTCCGCGGGGAGTTCGTGCTCCCCCCGGAACACGACCGCGGGCACGACCCGCAGCTCCTTGCCGCTGTGGTTGGCGAGCAGCAGCCTGAACGGCTTGGCCTCCCCGCCCACCGTGAACAGGATGGGCACGCCGTCGAACCCGACCTCGGCGGTGGCCGCCGGGGTGGTCGGCGCCGCGGTCGGTACCACCGCCGGGACGATGAGCAGGTCCGGGCGGCCGCTGTCCGCGTCGCCGGTGTGCTGGTCCGGCGGCAGGGCCGGATCCGAGACCGCGGCGGTGAAGCCCGCGGTCACCCGCCCGGCCGGGGCGTCGGCGGTGACGGTGAGCCGCAGCCGGTAGACGGCCTCGGCGCCGGCCGCCAGGGGCAGCGCGGCGGGCCGGTCGAGCACCCAGCGGCCGCCGGTGGCGAGGCCGTTCGCCCGGGCGTCCTGCCACTCGGCGCCGCCGGGTGGCCGGTATTCCAGCCTGAAGTGGCCCGGCCCGGTGCCGGCACCGGTGTCGGCCAGGACGAAGACCGGGGACCGGACGTCCAGCCGGTGGTCGGCGGTGTTCCGGAGCGTCGCGGTGAACTCCACCGGCGCACCGCCCGCGCCGAGGGTGCCGGGAAGGCCGGCGAGGGCGACCGTGACCGGCGAGGAACGGCCCTGGGTGCCCGGGGACACCGCGACGGGCTGCGGCGCGGCGAAGCCGACCGGGGTCCCGGCGACGGCCAGGCCGGAGGCCAGCGTGACGGCGGCGGTCGCGGTCAGGAATCTGCGATGCCGAGTGTGCAATCCAACCTCACGGGAGAATGCGGGACAGAACCCATCAGGACGTGAAACCGCTTGCACGAGAGGTCGTTTCACGACGAAGTCGGGCTTTCGTCCGCCCCCCGGCCGACCGCGATCGGCAGCATCCTATCGAGCCCCCTCCGGCGCTCCGGACCGAGGACGCCCCCCGGTTCCTCAGGGCCACCCTGACGGGACCCCGACATCCGGCTACGCCTCCCCGGTGACCCTTCGGGGTGGAGAATCACCTGCCGGGCTGAGGACTTGGGGCGGGCGGCGGCGGAGGATGGAGGCAGCCCGCCGGACCGGCCGGACCGGGCCGCCACCGTACGGAGAAGAGCATGAGTTCCCGTCTTGCCCGTCCCCGCCACAACCGCGTCATCGCCGGCGTCTGCGCCGGGCTCGCCGACCGCTTCGGCCTCACCCCGTCGACCATGCGCGTGATCTTCCTGGTCTCCTGGCTGCTGCCCGGCCCCGGGATCCTGCTCTACGTGATCCTCTGGCTGCTGCTCCCCCAGGAGCCGTGAGCCCGGGCCCCGGCCCGGGCTCACGGCGACGGGGCGCCCGCCCCCGGAGGGCCGGGGGGGGGGGGCCCGCGCCCGGGGGGGGGGGGGGGTAAGCCGGTGAGGCCGGGGGGGGGCCGGGGGGTGCGGGTGAG
>NZ_JBEZUT010000627.1:0-1957 GCF_040636595.1 Kitasatospora sp. NPDC036755 | reverse complement strand
GGCCGCCGCGGCGGCGTCCGGCTGTTCGACGCCTTCCGCGGCCCGCACTGGACGCTGCTCACCGTCGGCACGGACGCCCCGCTGCCCGGCGTCACCGCCCCGGTGGTCCGCGTCCCGGCCTACGAGGCGTACGGCACCGGCGTGTTCCTGATCCGGCCGGACGGCTACCTGGGCTGGGCCGGTGCGACGGCCGACGGCCTCGCCGCCTACGCGGGCCGACAGGGGCTGCTCGCCCCCTGACCGGGCGGCCGGCCCGGCGGCCGGTGGGTCACCGGCCGGACCGGGCGCGGCGCTCGCTCAGTGCGGGGGCTCCCGCAGGCCGGCGTCGTGGGCCGGCTCGGTGATCTCGTACTCGGGGCCGTCCCGGGGCCCCTTCTCCTCCTCGTGCGCGGGCGGCGGGGCGCCCTCGCCGGTCATCCGGGACTCGGGGGTCTCCGTCGGGGCCGGAGGGTCCCGGGGAGCGGCTTCGTGCCGGTCTGTCATGGGGGTCCACCTCCTCTCGTCGGCGGGGGCCCGGCCAAGGGACCCCGGACGGCGCCTGCCCGGGCCGCGGGCTTCCATGCGCGGACCCGCGGCCCGGTCCCGCGGGGGCGGACCCGCGGCCCGGTCCCGCGGGGGCGGTCGCGTCAGGCGCGGGCCTCGGCCGCGGCCTTGAGGTCGTGCAGCCAGCCTTCGAGGCCCTGGCGGAGGATGTCGGTGGCGGCGGGGACGTTCGCGTCGACCTGGGGGCCGGTGTGGGTCTCCTCGGTGCGGACCAGGACGCCGCCGGGGACCTCGGTGAAGTTCCAGACGTGGACGCCGTCGATCCGCAGCCCGGTCGCGACCGCCGGGCCGGTCCAGCGGAGGCAGGTGCCGGGGCGCAGCTGCCGGACGGTGGACGTGATCTCCAGGCGGGGGTCGGTCGACGCGGGGTTCGGGGGCAGCGGGGTGGACCAGTGGAACGCCGACCCCGGGCGCAGCGGGCCGCTGTCGAGGCGCTCGGCGTCCTGCACCGCGGCCTGCCAGTCGGGCCAGTGCGCCACGTCGGTCTGGAGCCGCCAGACCGTCCGCAGCGGCGCGTGGACCACGGCCTCGGTCCGGTAGCGGACCCGGGCGTCCGGGTCGACGCCGGCCCCGTGGCAGGTGAGCGAGGAGCCGGGCCGGTGCGGTGCGGCGGCCGAGGCCGGAGCGACGGCGGCGGCGAGCAGGCCGAGGGCCAGCGGGACGGCCGCGAGGGCGGTGCGGGTGGCGGTGCCGAGGGTGGCGGTGCTGCGCGTGGCGGACATGGAACTCCCCATTCACTGGTCGGCCGTCGGGGCGGCACGGGCGCCGTGAGCTAGATGCTCACGCCTTCGCTAGAAGTTGTAACGCGGGACCGGCCTGAGGGTCAACCACCCTCGTGATACCTTCTAACAGAAGCGTGGAGCTGTAGTCGGACGGTGAGGGGAGCGGGCAGCCGATGGCGAGGACGGGTGCGGACGGCCCGCGCGAGCGCTACCGCGCGCAGGTGCGCGAGGAGGTCAAGGCGCACGCCTGGGAACAGATCGCCACGGCCGGCGCCTCCGGGCTCTCCGTCAACGCGATCGCCAAGCGGATGGGCATGAGCGGCCCCGCGCTCTACCGCTACTTCGCCGGCCGCGACGAACTGATCACCGAACTCGTCCGGGACGCGTACCGCGGCCTCGCCGACACCCTCGGCGCGGCCGCCGCCGGGGGCGCCGACCTGGCCGGGCTCGCCCGCGCCCTGCGCGCCTGGGCCCTGGCGGACCCCCAGCGCTACTTCCTGATCTACGGCACCCCCGTGCCCGGCTACCGGGCGCCCGAGGACACCACCGCCATCGCCTCCGAGGTCATGCGGACGCTGGTCGACGCCTGTGCGGCGCTCGGGCTGCGGCTCAACCCGGCGGACGTGCCCGCGCCGTTCGGCAAGGGCGCCTCGATGGGCGACCTGGAGGTGCTCTGCGACCGGGCGCCGCTG
>NZ_JBEZUT010000626.1:0-1982 GCF_040636595.1 Kitasatospora sp. NPDC036755 | reverse complement strand
GCTGCCGGGTAGGGGCGCTGGATCAGGGTCAGGCCGAGCATGGCGACGCCGAGCACCAGGACGACGCCCTCCCCGCCGGCGACGAGCGACAGGGCGCGGCCGGAGTCGTGGAACACCGCCTCGGCGTTGCTGTAGGTGCCGTACGCCCCGGCCACACCGACAGCGGCGCAGATCAGGAACAGGGCTGCGAACAGGAGGCCGGTCGGCCAGCCGATGGTGCGCGGTCGGTCATACTTCGTGGTGTGGGACACGGGTACCTCCGTGGATCACGGGGCCGCTCCGGGGTACAGCCGGGCGGCCCGCTCCTGTTTCTGGGCTCAGTCCTGGTTGTCCGCGGTGTACTCGACGGCCAGCACGACGTGGCGCGGCCACCAGGTGGTGCCGTACTCGATGACGCCGAGGCCGTCGTGCCTAACCGTGGTCCGCTCCAGGAGCGGCTCGCGCGGCGGCACGCCGAACAGCTTCGACTGTTCGAGGGTGGTCAGGTCCACAGTGAAGCGGTCGGCGGTGATCTCCGTTTGGCGGCCCGTCGCGGCCTCGATGCGTGCGACGTTCCCCGGCGGGGTGGACTCGGTCGTGAGCAACTCGGGTACCAGGTCGGCGAGTTCAGCCGGGAACCATGAGTGGCTCATGCGGATGACCCGGTCACCCCGTCGCACCAGGCCCCGGCGCAGGATCGCCGGGGTGCCGGGCTCGACGCCGAGGATGTCGGCCTCGTGCCCGCGGGTCCGTGTCAACTCAGCGGACAGGATGACCGCTTCGTCGGTGTCGGCGTACGTCTCCCCGCGCTGGCGGGTGCCGCTGACCTGGACCCTCAGCGTGGCGAAGTCATGCGGCCGGAAGCTGGCCTGGTAGCCCAAGCCCTGCACCGGAGAGGCGTAGCCCTCCATCTGGAGGGTCTTCAAGGCTCGTTGGGCGGTCTTGGTGGCGACGTGCCACTGCTCCGCGATCTGCCGGACGGAGGGCAGTTTCTGCCCGTCCGCGATCTTCCGGTCGGCGATGAGCCGGCGGTAGTGGTCCGCGATCGCTTGGTAGCCCACAGATTCGGGCGCCAATTCGAACACTTCCTTGCATTTGTGACGGCGGGTCAAGGCCCTTGCCTGACCCGGAGGTCTACTGCTACAAAGTGCTGTAGTACCTCAGTACCACAGCGTAGTACCTTGGTACCTATGTAGCGCAAGTACCCGTCACAAATGCCCCGCCCGCTCACCTTCCACAGATCCCGGGCGGGGCTGTGACCAGCGGAAATTCCTCCGAGAGAGGTGCCAGTCATGGCCCACGCTACCCCGGTTCCCCCGATCACCCCGAAGGACCGCACCCAGGCCGGCGACGCCGCCGGTCGCCACCTGGACAACCTGTCCGGCAAGGGCGGTGCCCGATGAGCAAGCTCAGCCACCTGCCCGGCCTCGGCGACCTCGACGCCGAGGGCGTCGGCTACCGCGTCATCGAGCCCATCACCGTCGACACCGTCCGCTCGATGGTCAAGGCGAAGATCTTCAGCCGCGTCGAGATCAGCGACGGCGGCGGCGGCAACGCCCGCTTCTCCGCCATGTACTGGCACAACGGCTCGCCGATCGTCATCACCGGCCGGATCGCGGGTGACTCCTGATGGCCCTCTTCCGCCGCGAGTCGAAGCCGTCCTCCAAGACGGACACCCCCGACCACGTCGACACCAGCACCGGCCGCCCGTGGACTGGCGCCGACTACGACGAGGCGCGCGCCAACGGCCGCCTGGTCCACGCCCCCCGCACGACCAACAGCCGCGACAGCCTCGGCCGCCGCTCCTGACCTGACCCGCCGTCGGGCCCGGCTCCGGCCGGGCCCCCTCCCTGAGAGGACAACCGATGAGCTACTGGATCTGCCTGCTGCTGATCCTCGGCGACGCCGGGCTTGCCCTGTTCGGCCTGTACGCCCTGGCCCGCCAGCGGGGGTGGCTGCGGTGACGACGCCCCCGCCTCCCACCGAGCCGCCCACGGTCGGCA
>NZ_JBEZUT010000625.1:0-2023 GCF_040636595.1 Kitasatospora sp. NPDC036755 | reverse complement strand
GCCAGGCCCGGGTCGCACGGACTCTTCCTACTGAAAGTAGGACGTGCTCTGGTAGCACCGCTGACGCCTGACGAGGGCTCATGTCCCTCGCGACATCAGGAATATTAGCAGTTCAGTGCCCGTGCGCCGAATCGCCTGCCCCCCGGAGGCGGTGGCCCGTGGGGCGCGGGGCGTGGCCCCGGAGCCGACCCGCGCCGCCGCCTGTTCGGTGGTCCGGACCGGTGGCGAAACCGGGGAGGGAGGTGGACAGCTGTCGGGGGCCGGCGACGCTGGAGTGGCGGGCCCACGGGCCGACGTGCGTGCGGGAGTTCGATGTTCAGGTCTCGGTCCGTGCCGACGGTGGTGGCTGGGTCTGTGACGCGGTGCTCGGCTCCGGGTGCTCGTCGGACGGTCACCGCGAGGGCTTCGACCTTCTGATGGATCTCGATCCGGTCCTCGCCCCGCGCTTCGACGGGGGCGGCGAGATCTTGGTCGGCGCCCGGAGGGCCGGGGTCCGCGGGCATCCCGCACTCACGGCCTGCGAGCTCCGCTGACGCGGGTGCCCCTGGGGCGGCCGGGGCGGGAATGCGGAAGGGTCCGGCACCTTGGTGGGTGCCGGACCCTTCCGACTGTGGAGCGCCAGGCCCGGGTCGCACGGACTCTTCCTACTGAAAGTAGGACGTGCTCTGGTAGCACCGCTGACGCCTGACGGGAGATCATCTCTCCCGCGCTGAAGGGAACATTAGCAGCTCAGCGCCTGTGCGCCGAATCGCGGCCGGGCCGGGGGGTCGTACGGGCGGTCTAGGCTTCGTGATCATGTACGAGCGTTGGGACGTGCTGCCGGACGGCGAGCGTGAGCAGTGGGTGCTGGAGCCGTTCGAGGGCGTGGGGCCGCTGCGGTTCGGGATGCTGATCGACGAGGTGTCCAACACCCTGAGCCGCCGCACCGGCGACCTCCAGCGGTACTCGGGCCCGTGCCTGGCCGAGGACCCGTACGGGCTGGTGACGGGCCGCTACCGGGACTTCGGGCTGACGCTCTACTACTGGGACGAGCGGTTGCGGGGGGTCTCGGCGGACGCGCTGTGCGGGCCGCAGGTGTCGGTGGAGGGGGTGGCGCTGACCGGGCGGCGGCCGTCCGAGCTGGGGAGGTGGCTGTGGGACCGGGCCGATGCCCTGGCGCCGGCCGAGGAGCTCGTCCTGATGGGCGGGGGCGAGTTCTGCTCGGAGTCGCTCGGGCTGGTGATCGGGGTGCAGCGGGCGGGGGACGGGCTGCTGTCGCGGCCGGTGTTCTTCTCCGCGGAAGGCCTGCCCTGTCTGCACGACTTCCTGCCTGATGAGGCTTTTCGGATCACCGGATGATCCAGGCCTCGTTCGGGAGGACGAGGGCCGGGTTTCGGGTGGCCTCGCGCGAGAGCAGGACCGGCCGCGTGAGGAGGAGGTCGTGGGAGCGCTGGAGGCCGATCACCAGCCCGAGGGTCCGCGAGGCCGGCTGACCTCCGGGCATGCGGAGGATCTCCGGTGTGGGCGGGCGGGTGGCGCGGTCGGTGATCCACCGTTCGAGGACCGAGGGGGTCCGTCCGGTGAGCGCCGTCCCGTCCGCGAGGACCTGGGGGCCCTTGAGGGCGTCGGAGGCGATGCCGAGCAGGGCTTCCCGCCGGTCGAAGTAGAGCGTCAGGCCGAGGTGCCGGAGTCGGCACTCCAGGGCGGGGCCGCGGGAGTCGAGGGTCGCGGAGCCGGGGCTGCCCAGTGCGGTGAGGGCCTCGTTGTGGTTCATGCCGAAGCGGAGCGGGCCGGCGCCGACGAAGGGATCGAGTGTCCATTGGGGGCGCTCGCCGTCCGGGGTTGGGGTCCACCAGAAGTCGAACAGGGACTGGGGGCCGGACATCGCGGGCCTCCTGGGGCGGCCGGGGCGGGAATGCGGAAGGGTCCGGCACCTTGGGAGGTGCCGCACCCTTCCGACTGTGGAGCGCCAGGCCCGGGTCGCACGGACTCTTCCTACTGAAAGTAGGACGTGCTCTGGTAGCACCGCTGACGCCTGACGAGA
>NZ_JBEZUT010000624.1:0-2033 GCF_040636595.1 Kitasatospora sp. NPDC036755 | reverse complement strand
GGGGCGGCGGGCGGCGCGGCCCGGCGGCTGGTCGAGGCACCCGGGCCGTCGTTCGGACGGGGGCCGGACCCGCCCTTCCCGTGGTCGCCCCTCCCCTCGTCGCGGCCGCCCTGCGCGTCGTGGTCCCCGTCCTCGCCGTGCCCGGTGCTGTGGCCTCCCGGCGGCGGGAAGGGCTGCGCGTACGCACCGCCCGAGGTCAGGACCGTACCGACGACCAGGAGCGCCGCCCCGAACAGCCCGGCGGCCGTCCCCCCGCGGCGGCGAGCCGCCCCTCCCCCTGCTCCCACCGACCGGCCCCTTTCCCGAGCACTCACTCCCGTAGGAGACACTTGGATTCTGTCAGTCCCTACCTTGGAGGAACCGTTGGAGTTCGACGTCCTTATCGAAATCCCGAAGGGCTCTCGTAACAAGTACGAGGTCGACCACGAGACCGGCCGTCTGCGGCTCGACCGGATGCTCTTCACCTCGACCCGCTACCCGGCCGACTACGGCTACGTCGAGGGCACGCTCGGCGAGGACGGCGACCCGCTGGACGCCCTGGTCATCCTGGACGAGCCGACCTTCCCGGGCTGCCTGATCAAGTGCCGCGCCATCGGCATGTTCCAGATGACCGACGAGGCCGGCGGCGACGACAAGCTGCTCTGCGTCCCGGCGACGGACCCGCGCTGGGAGCACCTGCGCGACATCCACCACGTGTCGGAGTTCGACCGCCTGGAGATCCAGCACTTCTTCGAGGTCTACAAGGACCTGGAGCCCGGCAAGTCCGTCGAGGGCGCCAACTGGGTCGGCCGCGCCGAGGCCGAGGCCGAGGTCACCGCTTCGATCAAGCGTCTGGCGGACCAGGGCGGCCACTGAGCCGTCGTTCCGATCTCATTCGATCGAGGGCGGTCGGGGTAGGTCGGGACAGCCCGGGGCCGGGGTTCGCGGATTTCTCCGCGGGCCCCGGCCTCTGTCGTGTCCGGGGGCGGGGGGACTTGCCGACGGCCTGTCGGCAAGACGGAAAGTTAGGTTAGGCTAGCCAAAGTCGCCGGCCCGGTTCCCCACCGGCCGATCCCGGACCCAGGAGGCCGCATGCCCACGCCCGCGCCCGTCCCGTTCTCCACCGTGCTCCGCACCGCCAGCAGCGAGGAGCACGAGGCCGCCGAACAGTCCTCGTTCATGAGCCGGCTGCTGGGCGGACGACTCGGGGTCGACGCGTACGCCGACCTCACCGGCCAGCTCTGGTACGTCTACCGGGCCCTGGAGAGCCGGGCCGGACAGCTCGCCGAGCACCCGCTGGCGGGCCCCTTCATCGACCGGGCCCTGCTGCGCACGGAGGCCATCGAGCGCGACCTGGCCCATCTGCGCGGGCCCGACTGGCGGGACGGCCTGGCGCCGCTGCCGGCCACCGCCGCGTACGTCGCCCGGGTCGAGGAACTGGCCGCCGAGTGGCCGGCCGGGTACCTCGCGCACCACTACACCCGCTACCTGGGCGACCTGTCGGGCGGTCAGATCATCCGGGGCGTGGCCGAGAAGACCTGGGGCTTCGAGCGCAAGGGCGACGGCGTGCGGTTCTACGTCTTCGCGGAGGTCGACAACCCGGCGGCCTTCAAGCGCGAGTACCGGGCGAAGCTGGACGCGGCCGGCGAGGCGATGGACGAGGTCGAGCGGCGCCGGGTGGTCGAGGAGTGCAAGCGCGCCTTCGTGCTCAACGGGGCGATCTTCCACGACCTGGACGCCCGCTACCCGCTGAGCGCGTAGCCGAGCGCGGAAACGATCCTTCTCGGCCACCCGAAGGAACGGCCCCGGCGAGCGGTTGCTCGCCGGGGCCGTTCGCCGTTCCCACCGGGGCGTCAGGCCCGGGCCGCACCGCGCCGGTTGCGCACCAGCACCGTGGCGCTGCCGCCGACCAGCAGCAGACCGGCCGCGGTGGCCAGCAGCGGGCCGACCGGGGTGTCCGCGCCGGTGGCTGCCAGCGAGCCGCCTGCACCGAGACCAGGAAGAACGCCCAGGTCAGCGGGTGTTCGGGGAGCCGGATGCGGAACACCAGCCCG
>NZ_JBEZUT010000623.1:0-2037 GCF_040636595.1 Kitasatospora sp. NPDC036755 | reverse complement strand
CCAGCACGCGGTACCGTCGTAGTGACGGGTCCAGTGGGCGCCGCTCAGCAGGCTGAAGTCGGGCTGCGCGCTGGTGACGCTGCTGCTGGTGCCAATGATGCCGAACGACTGCGAGGGCTTCATGTCGACCACGGCGCAGTAGCCGTCCGAGTCCTCGGTGAGCACCCCGCTTCGCTGCGGGAAGCCGTCGATCGAGATCGGGTGGGCCGTGCACTCCGGTGCCCAGCCGTCGGCGGTTCCGACCTTCCAGGTGTCCACCGTGGTGTGGATCGGCTGGTCCTGGTACCCGGCCGCGAACAGGACCATGGTGTACGAGGTCGAGCCGGTGGCCAGGCAGCTGGTCCAGAACTGGGTGCAGATGTTCTTCCCGTCGGCGTCGAGTACGGCGGCGAGCACTCCCGGACCGTAGAGGTTCCTGCCGGGCCGCGAGCCGAGCCAGAACTTGTCCGTGGTGGCCGCGCCGTCGATCCGGACGCACCGGGCGTCCAGCGCCGAGATCAGGTCGAAGGACGTCCCCGGGCGGCCGAACGCCGTCGAGGAGGGGGTGAGGCACTGCGCGGTCGACGAGACGTCGCGCCGGGCGAGCTTGTAGCTGTCGGCGCTCCAGGCCTGTCGTGGAATCAGGAGCGCGGTGTACGGGACGCCGACGGTGAGGGTGCAGGCCTTGGCCGAGCTGTCGACCGAGATGAACGTGCACACCTCGCCGCCCGCGGCGTCCAGCACCTTCAGCTCGGCTCCGTTGAATCGACCGTCGAGGTTGCTGAAGTCGATCACTTCGGACGTGGAGTGCTGGTCCGCCGGCAGGCTCAGACAAGCGGCCTGCTTCGAGTCCACCGGCATCGAGACCGTGGCACCCCAGGTGATGTCGAACCCGGTCCGCGACCAGACGGTGCAGCCCCCGGTCTCCTCGGTCCGGTGGACGGCCAGGCCGAAGGCCTTGGACGGCGTGCCGCTCAGCACCACGCGGAACGGTGCGGTGCCGGCCAGCTTGCAGACGGTGGTCGAGTCGCCGAAGCCGCACTGCGTGGCGCCCAGGGCGTCGAGGACCTCGCCGACGGCCGGTGCGCCGTCCGCGGGGGGCTGGTTGAACAGGTAGACGCCCTTGCCGGAGGCGGTCGGCAGGGTCAGGCAGAGCTCCTGGCCGGGGCCGCCGAAGGTGCCGGTGGCCGGACCGGCCGTCAGACCGGTGTCGTTGGCGGCGGCGCAGCCCCGGGTCTCCCTGGCCGAGCGGAAGATCATGCCGAACGCGCCGACCGGGGCCCGGTACGCGGCGACGGCCCAGGTGTAGTCGCCGGGCGCCAGGTCGCAGGAGCCCTGCGGGCAGAATCCGCCCATCGGGGAGCCGTCGGCCGCGAACAGCGTGCCGCCGATGTCGCCGTCGGGCTTGACCGGGCGGAAGGTGTACGGAGCTGTCTCCGGGACGCGCAGCGTCCGGCACCGTGCGGTGGAGGAGAGGTCCGGGGAGACGCCGAAGGCCTGGGGCTCGATGGTCACGCACCCGTCCGGGCGGGAGAGCCGGGCCGCGGAGATGGCGTACTCCTGGGCCGCGCCGTCGAAGCGCTGGGCGGTGATGCGGAACGGGGCAGGGCCAGTCAGCCGGCAGTCGGGGTAGGTCGACTTGCTGCAGACCTGGGCGCCCGTGCCGTCGTAGACGACGGGGGTGACGCCCGGCTGGGTGGCCTCGGTGCGCAGCACGTCACCGGCGGCGAGGTCGTTCACCCGGTAGCAGTCGCCGGCCGAGCCGAGCGCCAGGGAGCCGTGGAAGACGGTCGGCGCGCCGAGGGCGAGGTCGGCGGCGCCGACCGTCCGGCAGGCCGTGGTGGACTGCAGCGGAAGGTAGGAGACCGCGAGGGTGGCCGGCGCCATGGTGGCGGTGCCGACCTTCAGCGTGTACGTGCCCGCCAGGGTGGTGGCACACCGCAGGGTCTTGTTGCGGCCCCAGCCGGGGCCGACCGGGTCGTCGCAGGTCACGGTGGTGCCGTCCGGCGCGAGCACGGTCGGGTTGGACACGTCCTGGGTGGCGACGATCTGCACGAG
>NZ_JBEZUT010000622.1:0-2044 GCF_040636595.1 Kitasatospora sp. NPDC036755 | reverse complement strand
CACCGGCTGGCCGTCACCGGCCCCGACCCGGCGGCCCTGCGCAAGGGCCTGGACGCCTTCCTGGCGGGCCGGGCCACCGCCGGGGCCGTCCACCGCGAGACCGGGCGCGGCGAGGTGGCGCCGGTGCTGCTCTTCACCGGCCAGGGCGCCCAGTACCGGGGCATGGCCGCCGAGCTGTACCGGGCCTTCCCGGCCTTCCGCGCCGTCCTGGACGCGTGCGACCGGCTGCACCGCGAGAGCTGGGACGAGCCGCTGCTGCCGCTGCTGCTCGAACCGGCCCCGGAGGGCACCGAGGACTCCTGGACCACCGAGGCGGCGCAGCCCGCCCTCTTCGCCCTCCAGGCCGCCTACCTGCGGCTCTGGCAGGAGCTCGGGGTCCGCCCGGCGGCCGTCGCCGGGCACAGCGCCGGGGAGTACGCGGCCTTCCACGCGGCCGGCGCCCTCGACCTGGCCGACGGGATGTTCCTGACCGCGCTGCGCGGCCGGCTGATGCACCGGCTGACCGAACCGGGCGCCATGACGGTGGTCTCGGCCGGCCCGGACCGGCTCGCCCGGCTCGACGACTGGCTGCCCGGCGTGGAGCTGGCCGTGGTCAACGGCAGGGGCCAGTGCGTGCTGGCCGGCCCGCCCCGGGAGATCGCCGCCGCCGAGGCCGTGCTGGCCGCCGACGGGGTGACCACCGAACGGCTGGCCACCGACCGGGCGTTCCACTCCCGCCTGCTCGACCCGATGCTCGACCCCTTCCGCGACCAGCTGGCCCGGCTGCGGCTGCGGCCGCTGACCGTCCCGCTGGTCAGCAACCTCGACGGCGAGGTGCTGGCCGCCGGGACCGTCCCGACCCCCGAGTACTTCCTCCGCCAGACCCGGCACACCGTCCGGTTCGACCGGGTCCTCGCGGCCCTCGACGGGCAGGGCCACGAACTCTTCCTGGAGCTCGGCCCGCACCCGACGCTGACCGGCATGGGCCGCCGGGAGCTGCCGGAGCGCCACTTCGTCGCCGGCGGCCGGCGCGGCGCCTCGCCGGAGCAGCAGTTCGACGCCGCCGCGGCCGCGCTGTGGTCGCACGGCGTCCCGCTCGACTGGGCCCGCTTCGCCGCCGCCCGGGACTGGCCGGACGGACCGGCCCGCCGCGTCCCGCTGCCCACCACCGTCTTCCAACGCCGCCGCCACTGGTTCACCGCCCCTGCCCGGCCCACCACCGAGGACCCCGCCATGCGCCAGGACCCACCCCAGCAGACCGCACCGGCCTCGGCGCCGGCCGCCGTACCCGACTCCGCACCGACGCCGAGCCCCGAGGAACTCGCCGAGCAGGCCGTCCTGCGGCAGGTCGTCGAGCAGACGGCCCGCCAGCTCGGCTACGACGAGGACGCGGTCGGCACCGACGAGCCCTTCTTCGACCTGGGCGCCGACTCCCTCTCGATGATCAACATGATCCGGGACCTGGAGCGCGCGTTCCGGGTGCGGGTGTCGATGCGCGAGCTGTTCGAGGCGGCCGACACCCCGGCCCGGCTGGCCGGGCTGATCGCCTCCCGGCTGGAGCCCGCGGTGCTGGCCACCCTGCTGCCGGCCGCCGAGCCGGAGCCCGTGGCGGTTCCGGAGCCCGCGCCCGCGCCCGTCGTGGTCGAGGCCCCCGCGCCCGCGCCGACGGCCCCGGTCGTCCAGGCCGCCCCGGCCGCTCCGGTCGTTCCGGCGGTCCAGGCGCCGGCGCCACAGCCCGTGCCCGCCGCACCGGCCGTACTCGCCGTACCCGCCGCACCGCAGGCCCCGCAGGCCCCCGCCGCGCTCTCCCCGGTGACCGACGGCACCGGCCTGATCGAGCGCCAGCTCGCGCTGCTCGGCCAGTTCTCCGACCTGATGCGCGACCAGCTCGGCCTGCTGGCGGGCGGTGCGCCCGCACTCCCCGCGGCGCCCGTCCCCGCGGCCCTGCCGGCCGCCGTGCCCGCCGCACCGGCCGTACTCGCCGTACCCGCCGCACCGCAGGCCACGCAGGCCCCCGCCGCGCTCTCCCCGGTGACCGACGGCACCGGCCTGATCGAGCGCCAGC
>NZ_JBEZUT010000621.1:0-2056 GCF_040636595.1 Kitasatospora sp. NPDC036755 | reverse complement strand
ACACCCCGGTCCGGGTGATGAACTGGGGCTGGTGGGGCGGCCTCGGAAGCGTCACCTCCGAGTTCTACCGGGAGCGGATGACCCGGGTCGGACTGTGACCGTCAATTAAGACTCCCCCGAGCACGGCACCTATCGACACCCGAAGGACCCTCCATGCCCAAGATCCTGACCACGGAGTCCGGCGCCCCGGTCGCCGACAACCAGAACTCGGCCTCGGCCGGCGAGTACGGACCGCTGCTGATCCAGGACCAGCACCTGCTGGAGAAGCTGGCCCGGTTCAACCGCGAGCGCATCCCGGAGCGCGTGGTGCACGCCCGGGGGTCGGGCGCGTACGGCTACTTCGAGGTCACCGACGAGGTCGCGAAGTACACCCGGGCGGGCTTCCTCTCCGAGGTCGGCAAGCGCACCGAGGTCTTCGTGCGCTTCTCCACCGTCGCCGGCAACCTGGGCGCGGCCGACGCGGTGCGCGATCCGCGCGGCTTCGCGGTGAAGTTCTACACCGAGGAGGGCAACTACGACCTCGTCGGCAACAACACCCCGGTGTTCTTCCTCAAGGACCCGGTGAAGTTCCCCGACTTCATCCACTCGCAGAAGCGCGACCCGTACACCGGGGTGCAGGAGGCGGACAACGTCTGGGACTTCTGGTCCCACTCGCCGGCCTCGACCCACCAGATCACCTGGCTGTTCGGCGACCGCGGCATCCCGGCCTCCTACCGCCACATGAACGGCTACGGCTCGCACACCTACCAGTGGGTCAACGCCGACGGCGAGGCCTACTGGGTGAAGTACCACTTCAAGACCAATCAGGGCATCCGATGCCTGGACGGCCGGCAGGCCGCCGAGGTGGTCGGCGGCGACGCCGACTCGCACCAGCGCGACCTCCACCAGGCCATCGGGCGCGGGGTGTTCCCGTCCTGGACCCTCCACGTCCAGCTGATGCCGGTCGCCGAGGCCGCGGACTACCGCTTCAACCCCTTCGACCTCACCAAGGTGTGGCCGCACGCCGACTACCCGCTGGTCAAGGTCGGCCGCCTGGTGCTCAACCGGAACCCGGAGAACGTCTTCGCCGAGGTCGAGCAGGCCGCCTTCTCGCCGAACAACTTCGTGCCGGGCATCGGCCCGTCCCCGGACAGGATGCTCCAGGGCCGCCTGTTCGCCTACGCGGACGCCCAGCGCTACCGCCTCGGCGTCAACCACACCCGGCTGCCGGTGAACGCCCCGCGCGCCACCGAGGCCCACAACTACGGCCGGGACGGCCTGATGGCCGTCGACGGCGCCGGCCGCGGCAGGAACTACGAGCCCAACTCGTACGGCGGGCCGGCCCAGACCGGCGAGGCCCTGGCGGCGCCGGTCGAGGTGTCGGGCCACACCGGCAACCACGCCACCCCGGCGCACGCCAAGGACGACGACTTCTTCCAGGCCGGCGAGCTGTACCGGCTGATGTCGGCCGGCGAGAAGGCCCGTCTGATCGAGAACCTCGCGGGCTTCCTGGCGCAGGTCTCGCGCGAGGACGTGGTGGAGCGCAACCTCGCCCACTTCCGCGCCGCGGACGAGGAGTACGGTGCCAGGCTGGCCGCCGCCGTCGCCGAACTGCGGTCGGGCGACGAGGGCTGACCCCGGCTCGGGGGGCGTGCGCCGCCCGCCCGGTCCACCGTCCGCACCACCACCCCCGCGGCCGCCGGGCCCGTACCCGGCGGCCGCGGGACGGGCCCTCCCCCCCCGGGCGGCGGGGGGAAGGGCCCGTCGCGTCCGCCCAGGTCGGCGGGTGGTGCTACACGGATTGTTCACGGATATGCACGGACGGCAGTCGTCGGAGCCGCCGGGTCGATAGGCTGGTGGACGCCCGCGGTCGCTCCGTGGGGGGACATCGGAAGGGGACGACATGTCGACACCAGCCCCGGGTCGTCACGCCGCGCCGGACCAGGGCCCGGCGGGCCCGTTCACCTCCCTCCAGCACGCCCTCAGACCCGAATCCGCAGGTAGTGGCCGGCGGCCAGTCAGTTGATCTCTGTGCTGGCCGTTGGCGCCGTTGTGGTGTGGCCGGGTAGGCCGGTGG
>NZ_JBEZUT010000620.1:0-2057 GCF_040636595.1 Kitasatospora sp. NPDC036755 | reverse complement strand
GGGCCGCCGGGCGTGCGCGCCGGACGGCCCGCCGGTGCGGCGGCGCGCTCATCGGCCTGCTCCCACGCTCGGCGGTGGCGGCTCCGGGGGCCGCCTGTCCAGCCACCCTCCGGGTGGGCGCGGCCGGGGCGCAACCGCAGGCGGCCGATCGGGGCGCGGGCCCGGCCGCACGGGCGGGTGAACGGACGGTGGCGCCGCCGGAGACTCGACAAATACGCTGGTCGGAGGGGCTGTGTAGGCTCAACGGTCATGGCGAGGGTGACGCGGGACGATGTGGCGCGGGTGGCGGGGACGTCCACGGCGGTCGTGAGTTATGTGATCAACGACGGACCGCGACCGGTGGCGGCCGCGACCCGGGCGCGGGTGCTCGCGGCGGTCGAGGAGCTCGGCTACCGGCCGAACCGGGTCGCCCAGGCGATGGCCCGACGGCGGACCGACCTGCTCGGGATGGTCGTCCCGGACGCCCGCCAGCCCTTCTTCGCCGGGCTCGCGCACGCCGTCGAGCAGGCCGCCGCAGAGCACGGCCGACTGCTGCTGATCGGCAACTCCGACTACGCCGACGAGCGCGAGGCGCACTACATCCGCGCCTTCCTCGGGATGCAGGTGGACGGTCTGATCCTGGTCACCCAGGACCCGGCCACCCCCGGGCTGACCGGTTTCGACGTGGCCGACGGCACCCCCGTGGTGCTGCTGCACCACCGGACGGAGACCACCGAGGGCGTCGCCGTGGTCGCGGACGACGAGGGCGGCGCCCGCGAGGTGGTCCGCCACCTGCTCGGGCACGGGCACACCGAGGTGCACTGCTTCGGCGGCACCCTCGCGCTCAGCCCGCACGACCCGGTCACCGGGCGGACGGCCGGCTGGGTCGCCGCGATGGAGGAGGCCGGGCTGTCCACCGCCGGACGGCTCACCCCGGCGCCGTTCGACCGGGTCCGGGCGCACGCCGAGGCGCTCGCCCTGCTGGCCCGGCCCGACCGGCCCGCCGCCGTGTTCTGCGCGACGGACGACCAGGCGATCGGCCTGCTGCGGGCCGCCGACGACCTCGGCATACGGGTGCCGGAGGACCTCGCGGTGGCCGGCTTCGACGACATCGCCGAAGCGGTGATCGCCGGGCCCGCGCTGACGACCGTCACCACGGCGCAGGACGAGATGGCCCGGGCCGCGGTGGAACTCGTCCTGGGCGGGCCGGAGCGCCGTGCCCGGGGCGCCCGCACCTTCCCGGCCCGGCTGGTGGTCCGGCGCTCCTGCGGCTGCGCGCCGGCGGTGGAGCGGGGCTGACGGGCGGCACGGGCCGGGTCCGGCACCGGGCCCGGGCGTGGGGCGGGCCTGCCGCCCGGGCCGGCGCGCCACCCCCCTCAGTCTTCGAGCAGTTCGTCCGCGAGCAGGTCCATCAGCAGGTTGTCGTGCCAGCTGCCGTCCGCGCCGCGCTCGTACTGGCGCATGGTGCCGACGGTGCGGAAGCCGACCTTGGTGTAGCAGCGGATCGCGGCGAGGTTGTCCGCGGCCGGGTCGATCACCAGCCGGTGGTAGTGGTGCTCGTGCACGAGGTACCGGGCCATCGTGCGCACCGCGTCGGTGCCGAGGCCGAGGCCGTGCACCGTCGGGTCGAGGTAGAGGTCCATCCCGGCGTGCCGGTACTCGTCGTCGTTGTTGGCGTACCACTGGATGGCGCCGACCACCTTGCCGCCGAGGTCGATCGCGAAGGTCTCGGTGCCGGGCGACTCCAGGTCGTTGGCGACCTCGCCGGCCAGGTCGTCGCCGCCCCGCCAGCGGGAGAACACCTCGGGCGTTCCGCGGATGGCCGCCAGTGCCGGAATGTCCTCGCCGGTGGCCGGGCGGAGCGTGACCAAGGTGCCGTGCAGAATCGTCCCCATATGGGGCATGTTGGCACGGAAACCCGGCTCCGGCGAGTGTTTTCGAACCGCCGTCCGGCCCCTTCCGACGGGTTCCGGCGTGCGGACCCGGGGCCGGGGCGGCAGGGCGGCACGGAACTTGGCGATGGTGAGGAACTGGTCGGCGTCCGCGGCGTAGCGGAACTCCAGCTGGCCGAGCGCGTC
>NZ_JBEZUT010000619.1:0-2118 GCF_040636595.1 Kitasatospora sp. NPDC036755 | reverse complement strand
CTACCCGAAAAGGTGGCCGAATTGCTTTATCGGGTGTCGAAAAACCATTGGTCACGATTCGATATCGGTCACTGCGGGTAGTCAATTTCGGGGCCGGAAACGCCACCAAGAGGGGGTCTCACCCCCCGGATTCGACCACCTCGAAGCCGCTTGGTCCCCATCTGGTCCCCAAGCTCACACGAACGAACGCTCGTCGAATCTGACGCCGCATCACACAAAAGGCCGTTGACCTGGGCGTTAACCCGGCCAACGGCCTTTCCGACTCACGTCGGGACGACAGGATTTGAACCTGCGACCCCTTGACCCCCAGTTTAGTAGGGCTATCACATTAGCACTCGAAATGCGCCCGCACACACGTCGTGCGTGTGCATATAAGCAAGTCCCGCGCACCTCGTGCGGCAGCGCGCACTACGTGTGGTCCCTGGCTGGTCCCCAGGTCAGGGGCCTGCCGGAGGGGTCGAGTAGCGTTCATGTCTCCAGGATAGCGCCGCTCCGGCCGCCAATCCAGCGATCCCCAAGAGACATCCATAAATTCGCTCGGCAGGGCACCCATGGGACTGCGCACAAATCAACTCTCAAAAGCTGAATGGAGCCCGGGAAATGTCCACCAGATATCTCATCGCCCAAAATTTCCGCAGCCCTCCTGGAAATTCGCGGCACGCACCGTGGCGCACCCCGAAGGTCAACCCGAGGTCCGCCAGCACCGCGCCTCACGCGCTACGGGTTGTGCGAGCCCCACAGCCCACGGCCCGTAGGAAGGTCGCCTACTCCAAGGCGAGCCGCTTCCGAACAGGGCACCGTGCGGACCGAGGGAGTGCAAGGTCACTTGCCGACGACAGGTTTCGCCTGCTGCAGCCGGGGGCCACCCTCTTCTCCCGCGCGCCTCCGTGGCCGTCTGCCAGAATGCGGCTCGCGCCCAGTTCACCCTCGGAGGCCCCAACCCATGCACTCAGCCGCCAGCGCCCCGCTGACCTCCGAGCTGTCCCGTGACCATGCGCTGCTGCTGACCACCATGGCCCACCAGTACCTGAGCAGCGGCGAGTGGCCTACCTGGCAGTGGGTGGACACGGTGCTCGACCGGCGGGGCCTTGACGCTCCTGGTCTGCTCCGCTCGCTCCCTCGGATCGGCGCCGACCGACCCGGACCTTGGTACGGGGCTGGTCAACCACGACGGAGTCAACGTCTCCCGGAATGACCGGGTCGCGGTGACTCTGGCCGGCGCCCTCCATGCGCCTGAACAGCGGCTGGGGCGGGTTGCCGCCGAGCAGGTCGACTGGAGCAACCCGCGGGTGGTCTGCATCGCAGCGGACTACACGCGCTACGACCTGGCGGCGGCGGGGATGTCCCACCACCGCGTCGACATGGTGGTCTACCGGAGGTACGGGGACGACCTGGTGACGCTGGAGCTGGCTGCGTCGGTCGCCGGCGGCTGCGACTCCTCGGTGGCGCGCCGGCCGGAAGGTGCGCGGTCGGCTTCGCCTGCTCGCCGGGCGGTCAGCGAGGT
Organism: Kitasatospora sp. NPDC036755; assembly: GCF_040636595.1. Lineage (NCBI taxonomy): Bacteria > Bacillati > Actinomycetota > Actinomycetes > Kitasatosporales > Streptomycetaceae > Kitasatospora > Kitasatospora sp. NPDC036755. The sequence continues at coordinate 614 of NZ_JBEZUT010000619.1, read as the reverse complement.
GCTGACGCAGGTGGGCGGTGCGGTCCAGGAGCTGTACGAAGAGCTCGACGCCCGTCTGCTTGACCTCGGCGAGGGCCACTCGGTGGAGTTGCAGCACTACGTCGCCTACCGTCGCCGCCGGAACTTCGCCTGCGTCCGCGTCCTGGCACGGGAGCAGACGCTGGTCGTGTTCCTGCGAGTCGACCCGACGACGGTGCAGCTCGTGCCGGGTTGGACGCGGGATGTCCGGAAGATCGGGCACCACGGGACGGGCGAACTGGAGGTTCGAATCGCTTCGGTGGAGGACCTTGACCGGTCGATGTCGCTGCTGCGGACGAGCTACGCCGCAGCAGCCTGATCGGACACGGCAATGGGCTGCGCACCCTTCTTGGGTGTGCGGCCCATTGCCGTCTCGGGCGCTGCTGCTGTGGGGAACGAAGTCCTCGCGCCGGCGGCGACCCGGCTGCCCGATGGGCCGCCCCGGTTCGTCGTGCCCACCGACCTGACTCTGTGGGGTACGGATCGGAGGGCGGCAGGCTCTGCAGTGCGCCCCAGTTGGGCGCTCATCGCGGTCGACAAGGGAGAAGGCTCTCAGGCGCGGGCGCGGGCAGAGCGCATGGAGCTGCCTCCCCTTA
>NZ_JBEZUT010000618.1:0-2122 GCF_040636595.1 Kitasatospora sp. NPDC036755 | reverse complement strand
ACCACCCCACCCCGACACGATCAACTCACGCTCGCCACCCACCAACACATCCACCGAACCCACCACCTGCCCCGCATCCACCACCATCGCGGACAGCAGCGAGCGCAGCCGCAGGCCCAGCGACTCCACGGTGGCGCGGTCGAAGAGATCCGCGGCGTACTGCAGTTCCACCTCGATGCCACCCGGCGTGCCATCGGCGGCCCAGGCCTCCGTGAAGGCGAAGTTGAGGTCGAACCGGGCCGGGGCATCGGCGAAGGGCTTCGACTCGACCGTGACGTCCGGGAGTCGAAGCACGCCCTCGTTGTTGTTCTGCAGCACGAGCATGACCTGGAACAGGGGGTGCACCGAGGCCGAGCGAACCGGGTTCAGCTCCTCCACCAACCGCTCGAACGGCACGTCCTGGTTCGAGAACGCCGCCAGGTCCGCCTCCCGGACCCGACCCAGCAACTCACCGAACGTCGGCGAGCCCGACAGATCCGTCCGCAGCACCAGCGTGTTCACGAAGAACCCGACCAACTCGTCCAACGCCTCGTCCGAACGCCCCGCCACCACCGTCCCGATGGGAATGTCGGTACCGGCGCCCATCCGGGAGAGCAGGCCCGCCAGGGCCGCGTGCAGCACCATGAACAGGGTGACCCCGTGCCGGCGCGCCAGTTCCTCCAGCGCCGCGTGGAGTTCGGTGTCCAGCCCGAACTCCACCAGACCGCCGGTACGCGGGCCGGTCCCGGACCGGGGCCGGTCCAGCGGCAGCGCCACCTCCTGCGGGGCGTCCCGCAGCACCTCCGACCAGTGGGCGAGTTGGCGGTCCACGGTCTCGCCGAGCTGGTGGTGCTGCCAGAGCGTGTAGTCCGCGTACTGGACCGCCAACGGCTCCCAGTCCGGCACGGCACCGGCCAGACGGGCCCGGTAGGCCGCCGCCAGGCCCTCCCACAACGGCCGCATCGACCAACCGTCACTGGCGATGTGGTGGATCGCCACCGACAGGACGGACTCCTCCCCGCCGAGCGTGAACAGCACCACCCGCAGCGGAAGTTCGGACGAGAGGTCGAACGGCGTGAACGCAGCCCGGTTCAGTTCCCGGTCCAAGGCGTCACGGCCGCACTCCACGACGGTGAACGGGACCCGTACCTCCCCGGCGGGCAGGATCAGCTGGCGGGGCTTGCCGTCGACCGCCGGATAGACCGTTCGCAGGGCCTCGTGCCGGCCCACCACGTCACCGATCGCCGCCCGCAGGGCCTCGACGTCCACCGGCCCCCGCAAGTGGAAGGCGAAGGGGCTGTTGTAGGTGGCGGAGGCACCTTCGAGCTGGTCCAGGAACCACAGTCGTTGCTGGGCGAAGGACAGCGGCAGCACCTCGGGGCGCTCCCCCGCCACCAGAGCGGGTCGGGCCGGGCGGCCGTCCTTCAGTCGCTCCGCGACACCGGCGACGGTCGGGGCGTCGAACAGGTCGCGGATGCCGAGTTCGGCACCGAAAGTGGTGCGGATGCGGCTGATCAACCGGGCCGCGAGGAGGGAATGCCCGCCCAGCGCGAAGAAGTCGTCGTCGATGCCGATGGACGGGACTCCGAGGACCTCGGCGAAGACCACGCAGAGGATCTCCTCCTGCGCCGAGCGCGGGGCCCGCCCACCGGTCTCGGCGGTCGTGACGGCGGGTGCGGGCAGGGCGCGCTGGTCCAGCTTGCCGTTCGGCGTGATCGGCAGCGCCTCCAGCACCACCAGCGCCGACGGCACCATGTGCCGGGGCAGCCGGCCGGTCGCGAAACGGCGCAGTAATCCGAGGTCGATCTCCTGGCCCGTGTTCGGCACCAGGTACCCGACCAGGGTCTTCTCGCCGCGCCGGTCCTCCCGGGCCACCACGGCGGCCTGGGCCACTGCCTCGTGTCCCTGGAGGACGGCGGCGATCTCGCCCGGCTCGACCCGGAAGCCCCGGATCTTCACCTGGTCGTCCGCACGCCCCACATACTCCAGCACACCATCCGCACGCCAACGCCCCAGGTCACCCGTGCGGTACATCCGCTCACCCGGTACGCCCAACGGGTTCGCCACGAAACGCTCCGCCGTCAGACCCGCCCGACCCACATACCCGTGCGCCAGACCGGCCCCCGCCGCATACACCTCCCCC
>NZ_JBEZUT010000617.1:0-2169 GCF_040636595.1 Kitasatospora sp. NPDC036755 | reverse complement strand
TTCGTGCCGGTCACCATGACCGACTGGCGCCCGCCCATGACGTCGGCGATCCACGTCTGGTAGGTGGCCTCCACCATCTCCTCGTACGTGCCGGCCCGCAGACGGCCGCGGGCCTCGTACTCGGCCAGTACCTCGGTGTCGCCGGCCCGCAGACGCAGGGAGGCGGGGCCCTCCCACTCGGCGCCGAACCGGCGGACGTCCTCCAAGACGTGCGCCTGGTCGCCGAGCTCGGCCACCATCGCGCGGAACGCGCCACCGGCGCCGACCGCGCTCATCTGCTCGTAGTCGCCGGCCGTGACCATCTTCGCCCCGGCGGCCTGGACCAGCTTGCGCACCGCGGTCAGCGTGACGGTGTCGGCCATGGACGCCTCGTCCACGATGACCAGGTGGTCCGGCGTCAGCCGGTACCGCTCGGTGGTCGGGTTGCTCACCCCGGAGGCCAGCAGCCGGTTGTAGGCCAGCAGCTCCGCAAGGTTCGCGGTCTCGGTGATGCCCTCCTCCGCCAGCACGTTGGCCGCGGCCTGGGAAGCGGCCAGACCCATGACCCGGCCGCCCGCCGCCGTCCACACGTCCGTGACGGTGGCGAGCGTGTACGACTTCCCTGTTCCACCGGGCCCGACCAGGGCTTCCGCGCGGCGGCCGGAGGTGGTGATCCCGCGCACCGCGGCGGCCTGCTTCTCGTTCAGGCCCTTGCCCTGGATCAGCTCTTCAACGAACTCGGGGTCCAGAGCGCGGGCGGTGCGGTCCGTCGTCATGTCCCGCAGGGCCTGCTCAATGTCGAGCTGGTCCCGCGTCGCGTACAGGGTGCCCTGGTGACGGGTGTAGACGCTCTGGCCGTCCTCGCGCAGCAGCGCGGCCGGAACGGCGACCTTGGCCTCCGCCTCCAGCGGGACCAGGCTGCCGTCCGCGCCGCCGGCCTCCACCGCCAGATCGGTGAGGTCGCCGAGCAGCTGGGCAACCTGGTCGGCCTCCAGCCCGCCAAGGCAGGCGGGCAGCTCGCGCGCGATGGCAGCCATCATGTGGCCGCGGTGGAAGACGGAACGCTCGGCCTGGACCCGTTCCACGGCCCGCTTCACGACCTCGTCCGGGTCGAACTCCTCGGCCTCCAGGCCGTGCTCGGCGGCGGCCTCGGCGACGGCGGTTGGAACGCCCGCCAACGTCTCCCGGGTCTGTTCCACGGACGCCGTGTTCCAGCGTTCCAGCAGCTCCTCGCGGGAGACGTGCTCCTTCTTCGACGGCCGCAGCCGGGGGTCGACGGTGACGATCTGGGCCATCTTCGCCAGCACGTGCGGGCTGGGCATCCGGCCCTCGTCGGCCTCGTACGCGGCCGCGAGCTCGGCGACCGCCTTCGTGATGACCCGGCGCCGGGAGGAGAACTGAGCCCGCATCTCCTCGGAGATGCCCAGCACCTCGACCGCCTTGCCGTCGGGCCGCCAGCCGAAGCGCACGCCCAGCTCGGCGCTGATGCCCTCCGTGGTGACCCTCTCAGCAAGGAACCCGGCCGCGAGCGCGTGGCGCCACAGCCCCTCGGAGTCCAGGGCCAGCCACTTCTCGCCCTGCTTGCCGGTCACCGGGTCGACCGTCTTGACCTTGATCCGGGACAGGATCGCGTTGTGGACGTGAAGCTGGGGGTCTTCCTCCCGGCTGAGGTGCTGGAGGAATGAGGCCACGGTCCAGTTGTCGGCCTCGACCCGACGACCGAGCGCCTGCCCCGTGGCGTCCTTGTGGCCTGAGCGGCCCTCACGGACGTACCCGGCGTGCTCCTGCAGATAGTCGATCATCGCCTGGTTGCCCGCCCGTACGTGCTTCAGGACGGCTGCGGCCTTCTCCTCCATCGCCTCGGCACCGGCGACGTCGCCGGCCTCCCGAAGCTGGATGGCACTGGCCTGGTATCCGGCGTGCAACAAGCTGACGGACTTCGCGACGGAGTACGTCGTGTCGAAGAACTTCCGGGTCGCCGGCGCGCCGAGCCGGACCCCCATCTCCGCCTTCTTCTTCTGCTCCGGAGTCGCGTTCGGTCCCAGCTTCTCGACCGCCTCGGCGACCTTACGCTCCGTGCTCACGGAGTAGTCGCGGGGAGCGCTGCCCATCCGGAACTCGGCGCGGACCTCCTCGCGGATCTTCTCCTTGGCCGCGCGGAACTTCTTGCTGCGGCCGTCGACTCCGGGG
>NZ_JBEZUT010000616.1:0-2177 GCF_040636595.1 Kitasatospora sp. NPDC036755 | reverse complement strand
GCGGTTGGCGGCGGCGCCGCCCGCGAAGCCGGAGAGCTGGCCGCGGCCGACGTGCCGGAAGAGGTCCATCAGCCACAGCCGGTCCTGTGCGGCGGGGGCGGGCAGGCCGGGGCCTGAGTCCGTGACCTCGATCCGCAGCCGGTCGCCGCAGATCGAGGCGGTGACCTGGAAGCCGTCGTCGGGCCGCCCGGTGGCGCCGTGCTCGACGGCGTTGGCGCAGGCCTCGGTGAGGGCGACGCCGAGGTCGTCCGCGATCTGCGGGTCGACGCCCGCCGTCGCCATCGCACCGAGCAGGATGCGCCGGGCCAGCGGAACGCTGGCCGGGTCGCGTTTGAGGTGCAGAGTCCACCAGATGTCCACGGGAGGTCCCTCCTGGCTGCGGCTCCACATACAACTAGGTATCTCCGGGCGATTCCCGGGTGAACCGTGCCCGGGGGCCGCTACCGCCCGTTCGGCGGATGGACCGGGAGGCGGGGTCTGTGCCGGGCGACGCGTACGCCCCTTCGCACGCCGCCGCCGAAAGGGGCATTCGTAGGGATTTCCCACCCTGCCCGTGTCGGCGGCGTACGCAATGAGAGGATGGCCCGGCCATGACTGCCCTCGCCGCCGCCCCGCTCCCGGGCGCCCCCGGACCGGCTCAGCCGGTGGGGGCCGCCGCCTGGGACCTGCGGCTTGCCCGGGCGGTCCCGTTCGCCCTGGTGTGCACCCTGATAGCGGCCGCCGGGCACACCCTGGCGGGCGGCGGGAACGTGGCGCCGGCCGCGCTGGCGCTCGGCTTCGCCGCGGTGCTGGCGTTCGCGGCGGTCTGCGGCGGGCGGGAGCGCTCGCTGGCGGCCATCGCCGGGGCGCTCGGCGCCGGGCAGCTCGGGCTGCACTGCCTCTTCCACGGCTTCCACGGTTTCGCCGGCTCCGCGGCCGGCGCGCACCACGGCGGTTCCGGTGCGCTGACCGTGCCGCAGGTGGCCGGCCGGCTGATCTGCAACGAGTCCCGTCCGGGCACCCTGGCCGGCCTGTCCGGCGGCCCGTCCCCGGAGCAGCTGGTCTCCTCCGCGGGCCTGGACCCCCACGCGTTCGCCGCCGCGCCCTGGTGGCAGGCCGGCCTGTTCGGCATGACGCCGTCCATGCTGGCCGGGCACCTGGGCGCCGCGCTGGTCGCGGGCTGGTGGCTGCGGCGCGGCGAGGCCGCGCTGTGGCGGCTGCTGCGGGTGGCCGCGACGGCGGCCCGGGAGCACTGGGCGGCGCCGCTGCGTACGGCGTTCGCCCTGGTGGCCGCGTTGCTGCGCGGCCTGTTCGGCACGGCCGGCCCGGCCCGCCGGTTCGGTGGCCCGGGCGGGGAGGTCCCGCTCCCGACGGGTGCCGTGCTGCGGCACAGCGTGGTGCGGCGCGGCCCGCCGTGCGGGGCCCTCGCGTACTGACCGGCGTCTCCTGGCGGCCCCGCGGCCGTACCGGACGCCCGGCGTGCGCACCGTCCGGCCGTTCCCCGACCACCGGGACGGCCCGAGGCACTGCTCCCACGTCCCCACGCGCGGCCCCCGCGGTACGGCTCACGTCCGTCGCCCGGTAGCACGGCCGCCGAGCTCCGATCGGAGACCCGCATCATGCGTTCCCTTCCCACCCGCCGCATCGCCGCCGTCGCCCTCACCGCCGCCGCCTCCGTGGTGGCGCTGGCCAGCCCCGCCTCCGCGCACGTCACCGTGAACCCGGGTGCGGCCGCCCAGGGCGGTTACACGGCCGTCGACTTCCGGGTGCCGAACGAGAGCGACACCGCGAGCACGGTGAAGCTGGAGGTCAACCTCCCGCTGGACCACCCGCTGGCCTCGGTCCGGACCCTGCCGCTGCCGGGCTGGACCGCCACGGTCGAGAAGGCCAAGCTGGACAAGCCGATCAAGGTGCACGGCAACGACGTCACCGAGGCCGTCTCCAAGATCACCTGGACCGCCGACGCCGGCACCAAGATCGCCCCCGGTCAGTTCCAGGAGTTCCGGGTCTCGCTCGGCCCGCTGCCGACCGACGCCGACAGCCTGGAGTTCAAGACCCTCCAGACCTACGACAACGGCGACATCGCCCGCTGGATCGACGAGACCGCTCCCGGCCGACCCGCGAGTGGTGGATCGCCGCCGAGTCGTAGTCCGGCAGCCCCTGGGCGATCGCGGACACCGTGGTGACCGTACCGGCCA
>NZ_JBEZUT010000615.1:0-2188 GCF_040636595.1 Kitasatospora sp. NPDC036755 | reverse complement strand
AGAGCGTGATGACCGGGACTTCCAGCTCCTTGGCCAGCAGCTTGAGGTTTCGGGACATGTCCGAGACCTCCTGCTGACGGTTCTCGGCCCGCCGGCTCGACGCCGAGGAGCGCCGCACCGTCCTCAGCACGTGGAACGACACCGCCCGCCCCGTCCCGGCCACCGGCCTGCACGAGCTCGTCGCGGCGGCCGCGGCCCGCTCCCCCGGCGCTCCGGCGCTGGAGCACGAGGGCCGCACCACCAGCTACGCCGAGTTGGAGGCCGCAGCCGAGCGCTGCGCCGCCCGGCTGCGCGTACTCGGGGTCGGCGAGGGCAGCGTGGTCGCGGTGCGCGCGGCCCCGACCCCGCGGCTGGTGACCGCCCTGCTCGGCGTGCTCAAGGCCGGGGCGGCCTTCACCACGCTGGACCCGGAGCTGCCCGAGGCCCGGCTGAGCCTGCTGCTGGAGCTGTCCGGCGCCCGGCTGGTGCTCACCGACGGGCCCACCGCCCACCCGCTGCCGGCCGGGCTCACGGTGGCCCCGATCGAGGAGCCGGCCGAGCCGGGCGCGCCGGCCGGGCCCGTCCCGGCCGCCACGGCGACCGAACCGGAGGCGCTGGCCTGCGTGTTCTTCACCTCCGGCACCACCGGCACCCCCAAGGGCTCGATGTTCACCCACCGGGGCCTGGTCAACTTCACCCTGGCGATGGCCGAGGAGTTCCGCCTCGCCCCCGGCGACCGCTTCCTGCAGCTGGCGTCCACCGGCTTCGACGTCCTCGTCGAGGAGCTGTTCCCGGCCCTGGCGGCCGGAGCGACCGTGGTGCTCCCCGGCGCCCGGCTGCTCGCCCGCGGCACCGACCTGACCCGCTACCTGGCGGAGCACCGGATCACCGGCCTGGAGCTCACCACCGCCTACTGGCACGACTGGACCGCCGAGTTGGCGCGCACCGGCGCCGCCCTGCCGCCGGACCTGCGGTTCGTCGCGATGGGCGGCGAGCGGGTGCGCCGGGACCTCCTGACCGTGTGGCAGCGCCTCGGCGTCCCGCTGGTGCACGTGTACGGGCTCACCGAGGTGACCTGCACCTCGGCCACCCTGCGGGTGACCGGCGAGCCGGTGGCCGCCGACGGCCTGCCGATCGGCCGGCCGCTGCCCAACACCGCCGTCTACCTGCTGGACCCGGCCGGGAACCCGGTGCCGATCGGTTCCCCCGGCGAGATGTTCCTCGGCGGCACCGGCGTGGGCCGCGGCTACCTGGGCCGGCCGGGCCTGACCGCCGAGCGCTTCGTCCCGGACCCGTACGGTGAGCCCGGCGCCCGGCTCTACCGCACCGGCGACCTCGCCCGCCACCTGACCGACGGGACCGTGGAGTTCATCGGCCGCGCGGACCAGCAGGTGAAGATCCGCGGCCACCGGATCGAACCCGGCGAGGTGGAGGCCCGGCTCGCCGAACTGCCCGGCGTCGGCGCCGCGGCGGTGGTGGTCCGCGAGGACGAGCCGGGCGAGAAGCGCCTGGTCGGCTACGCGGTCGCCGCCCCCGGCGCCGCACCCGACGCCCTCGAACTGCGCGCCGCGCTGCGCGAGCGGCTGCCCGGGTACCTGGTGCCCTCGGCCGTCGTGCTGCTGCCCGCACTGCCGCTGAACGGCAACGGCAAGCTCGACCGCGGCGCGCTGCCCAGGCCCGGCCGCTCCGAGCTGACCGGCGGCGCGGCGGCGGCCCCGAGCACCCCCACCGAGCGGGAGATCGCGGAACTGGCGGGCGAACTGCTCGGCCTGCCGGCCGTCGGCGTCCACGACAACCTGTTCGACCTCGGCCTGCACTCGCTGCTGGCCGCCCGGTTCGCCGCCCGGGTGCGCGAGACCTGCCTGGTGGACGTCCCGCTGCGGGTCTTCTACGAGGCGCCCACCGTCGCCGAGTTGGCCCTGCGGGTGGTGCAGCTCCAGGCCGAGGGGACCGACCCGGACGACCTGGCGCAGCTGCTCGCCGAGCTGGAGGCCGAGGACGGCCTCGCCGCCACCTGATCCCGGCGGTCCGGCCGCCCACCGGCCCCGGCCTCCCACCGGCCCCGGCCAACCGACCGCCGGCCGCCCGGCCCCGGCGGGTCGGGCGCGGCGGGGCTACCCGAAAAGGTGGCCGAATTGCTTTATCGGGTGTCGAAAATCCATTGGTCACGATTCGTTATCGGTCACTGCGGGTAGTCTATTTCGGGGCC
>NZ_JBEZUT010000614.1:0-2199 GCF_040636595.1 Kitasatospora sp. NPDC036755 | reverse complement strand
ACCTCGACGCACTCGCGCTGTGGGTCACCTTCCACCCCGGCCAGATCACCCGTCACCGGTTCCTCGCCAAGTGCCGGGAGCTGGACGCGCTCGGCCCGGTGACCACCGCGCTCGCCCAGGTGGCCGGCGCCAAGAGCCTGGCCGACCTGGACACCGTGCTGGGCGGCATCGCCACCAGCGCGCAGGGCGCCGCGAAGTCCCTGGCCAAGGCGGACGAGCCGCCGGCGGTCGGCACGGCGCAGACCGAGCTGGTGGCGGCGATGACCTCGCTCGCGACCGACGCGGGCAAGGTCCGCAGCGGCATCAAGTCCCACGAGGTCTGCGCGCTGAGCTCGGCCGAGGCCGAACTGGGCGCCTCCGAGGGGCTGGTGGCGGTGTCGGCGGCCCTGGCCAAGATGACGACGGCCGGCTACTCGACCACCTTCGCGGCCCCGCAGCTGCCCCCGCAGCAGTCCCGCTCGCTGGACAACGGCACCATGGTCCGCAAGGGGAAGCTGCGCGGCGAGGGGCTGTTCAAGGTCGAGAACGGGGGGAGGACGGACGCCGTGGTGTCGCTCGCGCTGAACGGCAAGGCGGTGCACTCGGTCTTCGTCGGCAAGGGGCAGCACGCCTCCGTCGACGGCGTGGAGGACGGCACGTACGAGGTCTACGTCTCCGGGGGCGCGGACTGGGACCAGGACGCCAAGGCCTTCACCCAGAACTGTCACTTCACCAAGTTCGAGGACACCTTCCCGTTCGAGACCGGCCGGACGGCGACCTCCTGGGAGATCACCCTCCAGCCGGTGGCCGACGGCAACGCCAAGACCAGCGACGTGGACCCGAACGCCTTCCCGCAGCCGTAGGGGTGCCCCGCGGATCTCCGCCGGGCGCGCCCCGGTCCGTAACGGGCATACCGGGACGGGTCGTTGCCGTCGGATGGCACGGCCCGTTCCGAACAGTGGCGAGTTCGTCCCGAACGGTTGACCTGTTGAAGTGGCCATGGCACTTTCGTGCGGCGCGGGCGTCGGCGACCAGTCGTACACCCCGCGATCCCCCACAAGGAGAGCCATGTTCAAGAGACTTGTCGCGGTGGCCGGTACGAGTGCCGTCGTCGCGGGCGGGCTGGCCTTCGCCGCCGCCCCCGCGCACGCCGTCCAGGCGGCCGACCTGACCTCCACCATCGCCCTGAGCAACTGCTCGGCCTCGCTGGTCCGTTACCCCACCTCGGTGGCGGGCGACCGCGCGCTGATGCTCACCAACGGGCACTGCCTGCCGACCATGCCGCCGGCCGGCCAGGTCATCCAGAACACCACCGCCAGCCGCAGCGGCACCCTGCTCGACGGCGCGGGCAACAGCCTGGGCACCGTCCAGGCCGACAAGCTGCTCTACGCGACGATGACCGGCACCGACGTCGCGCTCTACCAACTCACCGACACCTACGGGTCGATCACCTCCAAGTACGGCGCCACCGCGCTGACGATCAACGACGCGCACCCGACCGACGGCGCGTCGATGTACATACCCTCGTCGTACTGGAAGCAGGTCTGGAACTGCTCCGTCAACGGCTTCGTGCCGACCCTGCGCGAGGACGAGTGGACCTGGCACGACTCGCTGCGCTACAGCTCCGGCTGCAACACCACCCACGGCACCTCCGGCTCGCCGATCATCGACTCCGCCAGCGGGCGGATCGTCGGCATCAACAACACCGGCAACGACGACGGCGCCATGTGTACCCTCAACAACCCGTGCGAGGTGGCCGCCGACGGCACCACCAAGGCCTACAAGGGCCAGAGTTACGGTGAGGAGACGTACTGGTTCACCACCTGCCTGAACCCCTCCACCCGGGCCATCGACCTCAACGTGTCCGGCTGCCTGCTCACCAAGCCGGCCGGCAGCGACGCCGTCTCGGTCACCAACCCGGGCAACCAGTCCACCGCCGTCGGCGGTGCGGTGAACCTCCAGATCAACGCCTCCGGCGGCACCGCCCCGCTGTCGTACAGCGCGACCGGCCTGCCCGCCGGGCTGTCGATCGACTCCTCGACCGGCGTCATCGCCGGCACCGTCTCCGCCGCGGGCAGCGCCAACGTGACCGTCACGGTGACGGACGCCGCGGGCAAGTCCGCCTCCACCAGCTTCACCTGGACGGTGTCCACGGGTGGCGGTGGCTGCACCCCGGCGCAGCTGCTGGGCAACGCGGGCTTCGAGACGGGCACGGCCACG